>DAOVVF010000018.1 GCA_030632225.1 Candidatus Parcubacteria bacterium | reverse complement strand
ATTTTCATGGGAATGCGAAAAACGTAGTATTGGATTTTATACATAGAAAAGTTGATGAAATAGACATCTATTTCTTGAGGAATTCTATTCTGATGATAGGCGATCCAATCAAAATTCTGCTTAATACTTAGAGAAGCTTGTTCAAAACTAGAGCCTCTAGTAAATTTAATAATATTAACAATCACTACAGTATAGAGAATAGCAATAGCTAAAACAGCTAGACCTAGCAATATTTTTTTAATAGTTTCCTTATGACTTAGAAAAAAATAACCTCTTTCTAATTCTTTAGGAGTTAATGGTGTATAATCCTCCATAGATATAATTATACAATAATTAAGGCAATAAATCCAATTATCTAGCCAGATAATAAGCTCTATGGTATAATTATATTAAGTTATTATTAAAATAAAAAAATGCTAGAAACATCTAAAGACCTTCTTAATGTAGTATTAGCCATTTCTGTTTTTTTAGTAGCTGTTTTCTTTTCCTGGATACTCTACCAAATGGGTCGGGCTTTGAAAGGTGTGAATGATATTATTAAAAATGTACAAGAGATTGTAGAAAGTGCTAAAGAAGCTGTAAATACTATCAAGAGTAAAGGGGCTCAAGCTGCTGGTGTTTTAAATCTAGCAGTTAAAGCAGGCCAACAGATTATAAAACAAGTCAATAAAAGAAAAGCTAAGCCTAAAAAGTCTAGCGACAAAAAAGACAAATAAAAACAAAAAATAGTCCCGATAAATCCAATAATTATACTTAAAGGTTATCGGGTTTTATTATCTCAAAAATTCTGCTAAGATGCTATTATGTTTACTCACTTCCATACTCATTCTCACTACAGCTTACTAGATGGTCTAGGTACTATTGACCAGTTAATTAATACTGCTAAAAAACAAGGGGCTAGTGCTTTGGCTTTAACTGACCATGGCACTATGTATGGAGCTATTGAATTCTATCAAAAATGCAAGAAAGCTAATATAAAGCCAATTATTGGTATGGAAGCATATATTACTGCTGGAGAAATAACAGATAGAAATCCTAAAGAAAAGCCATACCATTTAGTACTCTTAGCTAAAGATAATATAGGTTATCATAATCTATTAAAACTAACTAGCATTGCTCATCTAGAAGGCTTTTACTACAAGCCTAGAATTAACTGGCAAATATTAAAAGAGCATAGTCAAGGATTAATAGCTTCTACAGCTTGTTTAGGAGGCCCTCTGTCTCGTCATCTAAAAGCAGGCCAGCCTCAAACAGCTAAACAAAACTTAAAAATTTTGTTAGACATTTTTGGTAAAGATAATATCTATTTAGAAGTACAACATCAAAATTATGCTGAACAAAAAATAGTCAACGAAGAATTAAAAAAAATAAGTAAGGAATATAATCTACCACTTTTAGCTACTAATGATATTCATTACCTTAACACAGAAGATGATCAGGCTCATGATGTCTTGCTTTGTATTCAAACTAAGCATAAACAAAGTGATAAAGATAGGATGAGCTATATTGGTGAAGACTATTCTATGCATGATGAAAAAAAAATGGAATCATTATTCTCAGATATGCCAGAAGCTGTAACTAATTCTAAGAAGCTAGCTGATAAATGTAATGTGGAAATAGAGTTAGGTGTTATTCAATTACCTGAATATGAATTACCTAATAGCATGACTGCTGATGAAGAATTGCATAGGTTATGTATAGAAGGTTTAAATAAGAGATATAACTATACTAATCAAAAAATGCCTACAGATGTTAAAGAAAGATTAGAATATGAATTAGGTATTATTAAAAAGACAGGCTATGCTGCTTATTTTCTAATTGTACAGGATTTTGTTAATTGGGCTAAACAACAGAAGATTATAGTAGGACCAGGCAGAGGTTCCGCTGCTGGTTCTTTAGTTTCCTATCTAATTAGTATTACTAACTTAGACCCTTTAACTTATGACTTAATCTTTGAAAGATTTTTAAATCCTGAACGTGTTTCTATGCCTGATATTGATTTAGATTTTGCTGATAGCCGTAGAGATGAAGTTATTGCCTATGTAGAAAATAAATATGGTAAAAATCATGTTGCTCAAATAATTACTTTTGGTACTATGGCTGCCAGAGCTTCAGTCAGAGATGTTGGTAGAGTTCTAGGCTATAGCTATTCTTACTGTGATCAGATAGCTAAGTTAATTCCAATGTTTATGTCTTTAGATGATTCTCTAAGAACAGTCAAAGAATTAAAAAAGATATACGAAGAAGACGCTGAAGCCCAAAGATTATTAGATATGGCTAAAAAGCTAGAAGGTTTAGCTAGACACTCCTCTACTCATGCCTGTGGAGTATTAATTACCAAGGATCCTTTAGTTAACTATGTACCATTACAATATGCTAGTTCTGATGATCAAACTATTATTTCTCAATACTCTTTACATCCTATAGAAGACTTGGGTTTGTTAAAAATGGATTTCTTGGGCTTGAAGAATCTTACTATCCTAGAGCAGTCTATAAAAATAATTGAAGCTACTAAGAATGTTAAGATAGATATTGATAATATACCATTAGATGATAAACATACTTTTGCTTTACTACAAAGAGCTGAAACTACTGGAGTATTCCAATTAGAGTCTGGTGGTATGAAAAGATACCTTAAACAGTTAAAACCAACTGAATTAGAGGATATTATAGCTATGGTAGCTTTGTATCGTCCTGGCCCAATGGAATTTATTCCAGACTTTGTGGCTGGCAAGCATGGCAGAAAGAAAATTAATTATCTACATCCTAAATTAGAACCTATCTTGAAAAATACCTATGGTATTGCTATTTACCAGGAACAGATTATGAGAATAGCTAATGATTTAGCTGGCTTTAGCTATGGGCAAGCTGATGTACTTAGAAAAGCTGTTGGTAAAAAAATAAAAAAACTATTAGACCAGCAAGAAGAAACTATGGTAGCTGGCATGATCAAAAATGGAATTGATAAAAAGACAGCTAACAAAATCTGGGATTTTATAATCCCTTTTGCCCGTTATGGCTTTAATCGTTCTCATGCAGCTTGTTATGCTATGATTGCTTACCAAACTGCTTATCTTAAAAGTAATTATCCTGAAGCTTTTATGGCAGCTCTGCTAAGTTCTGATCAGGATAATATAGATAGAGTAACTATTGAAATTAATGAATGCCGTAAAATGGGTATTGAAGTCTTACCTCCTGATGTTAATGAATCTTTTGCTAAATTTGCAGTAGTTGAAAGTAAAGCTCCTAAAAAAATGGGTGAGATTAGATTTGGTCTTAATGCTATAAAAAACGTGGGACATAATATTTCTAGAGTAATTATTGATGAAAGAAAAGATAAAGGACCATATAAATCTATGGAGGATTTTCTAAATCGTATTAAAGATAAAGATCTTAACAAAAAATCTTTGGAAAGCTTGATTAAGTGCGGTGCTTTTGATCGATTTACTACTAGAGGTAAAGCTTTGGGTAATCTTAATAAAATACTGGAGTTTAATAAAAAAATACAGAATGATCATAAAAGTGGTCAACATAATCTATTCGCTGATTTACCTTTATCTACTGTGGCTTTTTCTCTTAAACTAGATGATTATCCTGAAGTCTCTGCTGAAAAAAAATTATCTTGGGAAAAAGAATTACTCGGACTATATATTAGTGACCATCCTTTTAAAGACTATATACCGTTATTAAAAAACTATATTACGCCAATTAATAAATTAAAAGAAAAAATAAATGATCATGTTAAAATAGCTGGTATAGTTACTAACGTACATCGAATTATCACTCATCAGGGCCAAGCTATGCTTTTTGTCACTATTGAAGATTCTTTAGGTTCTGTAGAGCTAATAGTCTTTCCAACTATGCTAGAAAAAACATATGGTCTCTGGGAAGAAGAAAATAAGGTAATTATAGAAGGCAGGGTTTCTGACAAAGATGGACAGCCTAAAGTACTAATAGAAATTGCTGAAGCAATTACTGATGAGTATATATCTTCTTTAGAAATGCAAAAGCTATCTACTAAAAAATTATGGCTAGTCTTACCAACTAACTTTACTAAAGAAAAGATGAGCCAGTTAAAAGAAATATTAGAAAGCAGTACAGGTTTAACTCCGGTTTATCTAGAAGTAAATAATGGTAATTCTAGGAAAATAAAGACAAACTTAAAGGTATTACCTGATAAGCACTTACAGGAAAAAATAGTTAAATTCATTGGACCAGCTGCTTGGCAGTTAAGAGACTCTTAGTAGTCTAGAATATATATATCTGCTATAATAACAATTAATTATACACACATATGCAAGAAGTAAAACGTTCAGGTACCAGAATCTATACTAAAATAGTAGGACTATTCCTTATCCTTACTATTGCTGCTATTTTCTTGATTCTTCATTTTGCCCTAGCTAAAGCTACTATTAAGATTTATAGTGATTTAACAGACAAAACTAGTACTGTTTTAGTAGAAATACAGCCTGAAGACACTCTAGAAGTATCACCAGAAGCTATTTTTGGTAAGATTATACCAACTGAATTTGAATTAGAAGTTAGCGTTGATACTACTCAAACTAAGGTAGAAGGTAAAAAAGCAGCTGGCTATGTTAATATTATAAACGACTATTCTCAGGATCAGCCTTTAATAAAAACTACAAGATTATTAACACCAGATGACAAACTATATCGTATTACTGAAGGGGTTACTGTACCAGCTGGCGGACAAGTTAAGGTCTGGGCTGAAGCTGATCAGGAGGGTTCTGAATTTGTTATTGAACAAACTTCTTTTATCATACCTGGTCTCTGGGAAGGAATACAAGACAAGGTCTATGCTACCAGTGTTGATAAAATGGAATTACAAAGCTTACCAACCTATACTATTAACCAAGCTGATTTAGATAAAGTACAAGAGCAATTAGAATTACAAGCTACAGAAAATAGTCTAGCTATAATTAATGAATTATTATCTGACAAGTTAAAAATTGCTGAAGATAGACTATTCTTAAACTATGAAACTTTAGAATCAAGTGATCTAGGAGATGAAGATGAACAAACTACCTTAAAACAAAAAGTAACTGCTTATGGTTTAGTCTTTTCTCAAGATGATTTAGCTGACAGAGCTCAAGAAAAATATGAAAAAGAATTAGAAAGTAATCAGTCTTTAGTAGAGTTTAAAGATTTTAACTACTCTGTCTTAGAAATAAATCCAGAAACTAATAAAGCAGTATTAGAAGTAAATATAACAGCTACTATTAATTCTAATAAAAGCGCTTGGGAGATAGATAAAGAACAATTAGTTGGTAAGAATAAAGAAGAAGTAGAAGCTTACCTTAAAGAACAATTAAATATTGAGGGAGCTGAAGTAGAATTCTTTCCTTTCTGGGTAAAGAAAGTGCCTAGATTAAAAGATCATATTATAATAGAATAGCTTTGACATTTTTAGTATATATTATATAATATATAAATCCTTTAGATGATTGGAATAGTTACCAACTATTCTCTGTAAAGACTTTCTTTAGGAAGCTAAGTCTAAAGATACTAAATGAAGTGCTTCTCTACAGAAGAACTTGGGTGGAACCGCCCTTTTGGGGTCCCAAGACATTAGTCTTGGTTTTTTTAATTTTTAAACATATGGAAAAAATAGATAACATTAGACATTCTTTGTCACACATTATGGCTATGGCTGTAATAAAAAAATTCCCTAAAGCTAAATTAGGAATTGGTCCAATAATAGCCAATGGTTTTTACTATGACTTCCTGCTACCAGATAAACTATCTGAAACTGATCTACCTGAGTTAGAAAAAGAAATGAAAAAAATCATTCAACAAAAACTTGAATTTACTAAAACCATAGTTAGTAAAAAAGAAGCCTTAGCTAAAGTTAAAGGACAAAAATTTAAAGAAGAGTTAATTAATGACTTACCTAAGGACGAGAAAATATCTTTCTATACTTCTGGTAATTTTACTGATCTTTGTGCTGGCCCTCATGTTAAGAATAGTTCCGAAATTAATCCAGAAGCTTTTAAATTAACTCACATAGCTGGAGCTTACTGGAAAGGTAGCGAGCAGAATCAAATGTTAACTAGAATATACGGAGTTACTTTTAATAGCAAGCCTGAATTAGAAAAACATTTGAAACTAGTAGAAGAAGCTAAAAATAGAGATCATCGTAAACTAGGTAAAGAATTAGATTTATTCACTTTCTCTGAACTAGTTGGACAAGGTATGCCCCTATACACTCCTAAAGGTACTATTCTAAGGAAAGAGATTGTTAATCTATCAAATGAACTACAGCAGACTATAGGTTTTGAAGAAGTACATTCACCTCAAATAAATAAAGCTGAACTTTTTAAAATCTCTGGTCATTATGATAAGTTTAAAGGTGATATGATCTCAGCTATTTCACATTACAGTAAAGAAGAATTTTTTCTTAAGCCAATGAACTGTCCGCAACATACTCAGATTTTTGCTTCAAAGAAAAGAAGCTACAGAGATCTACCTATCCGTTATGCTGACTTTGCTAATCTTTTTAGAGATGAAAAGCCTGGTGAATTATCTGGCTTAGCACGCTTACGTTGTTTTTCTCAAGATGATGGACATAGTTTCTGCCGTGAAGATCAAATTGAATCAGAATTTAAAAATATTTTGGATATTATTAATAAAGCCTTAAATATCTATGGCTTAGAATACTATATCAGACTATCATTATGGGATCCTAAACAAAAAGAAAAATACCTTGGTGATGCTAAAGTCTGGGATAAATCACAACAATTATTAGAAAAACTACTGAAGAATAACAAGATAAAGTATGAAACTGCTACAGGAGAAGCTGCTTTTTACGGACCAAAGATGGATATAATAGCCAAAGATGTTTTAGGTAGAGAATGGCAAATATCAACTATTCAGCTTGATTTTAATATGCCAGTCAGATTTAAACTAGTATATACTGATAAGGATGGTAAAGAAAAAAATCCAGTTATGATTCATCGAGCTATAATCGGCTCTCCAGAAAGATTTATGGGGATTATTATAGAACACTACGCTGGAGCCTTTCCTTTATGGCTCTCCCCTGTTCATATAAAACTACTAACTGTTTCTGACAAACATGTAGACTTCGCTAATAAATTAAAAGAAGAATTTATTGAACAAGGTTTAAGAGTAGAAGTAGATAGCAGTGATGAAACTTTAGGCAACAAGATTAGAAAGAATGCTAAAGAAAAGATTCCATATACTTTAGTACTGGGTGATAAAGAAAAGGGTTCAGATAAATTAGCCGTTAGAGTTCGTGGAGAAAAAGAACTATGGAATGTATCTAAGTCAGAATTTATTAAATCAGCTAAAGATAAAATAAATAAACGAAGTTTAAAATTAACATAAACATATGCAAGTACTAAAATTAATTATTCTGATAAGTTTCTTAGCTTACTTACCTTTAACAACAGTAGCTCAAGAAACTAATCAGCTAGATGTTGATCAAAAAATAGCTGAATTTGTTGAAGATGATATTACAGCTGAAGAATTAGGTATAGAAGAGCCAACAATTCTGCCCGGAGAATCTGGATATTGGTGGACTAACTTCAAAAGAAACTTAAGTATATGGTTTACTTTTGATGCTGAAACTAAAGCTAAGAAGCTAGAAGAACTAGCCAGCATTAAATTACTAGAAGCTAAAAAATTAGCCATCAAGGGTACTGCTAATGCTTCTGAACAAGTATTAAAAAACT
>DAOVVF010000104.1 GCA_030632225.1 Candidatus Parcubacteria bacterium | reverse complement strand
TTCTTAAAGCTCTTTCTCTTTTAGGATTGTCTACCTCATATACTAACTTTTCAAATTCACTCTCAGAAAGTTCTTTTGGTATAAAAGCCCTGCCTGTTGTTGAGGTTCTTTTTGCTGATGACTCTTTTACAATTCTTTTAACTTCTTTTTTTATTTTCTCTTCATTCTTCTCAATAATCTTACCAATAACATCCAGAGTCTTTTGGTCTTGGTTAATAAAATTTTCAATACTACCAAATTTACTTTTTATAGCTTCTATCCCATTATCTCTTAAAGGCATAAATCCCATTACTCTATCCCATGTAGGTTCATACTCAGCTAATTCCTGTACTATTTTTATTGGAATCTTTATTTTTTTAAGATTATCAACGAAAAAAAGACAACTCCACAGAGTACCATCTTTGTCCTTTGGCCATAACTTTTCAGCTAACTCATCACTAATCTTAGTTAAAACAACACGAGCACTATAATAAAAAACTCCTTTAGCATAAAATAAAACGTAATCACCGGGTTTCATTTTAGCCCATCTAGATTTTAAAGATTCTTTATTACCCCAAACACTAACTGTCTTATACTTTGATAAAATCTTTTTTTCAGTTTCATTCAAATATGGCTCAACAAAAGAATACGGACGTCCACCTATTATAGTAGACTCAAAATGTTTATGTGAAGTTTCATTACTTCTAGGAGCTAAAAAAATATTTGTCATAACTCATTATACTTATTTGCTGTGCCTTTAGCTTTATCTACTGGATACTTCTTATCATTCTTGGCTAACTTATTTTTAACTATGGTGTGTATATCAAGATCTGCTGCATTAGCAAAATTTATACAAAAATTAATTACATCAGCTAGCTCTTCAGCAACCTTCTCTTTAAACTTACTATCAGAATTCATTTTCTCTTTAATATCCTCTGGTGTTTTCCAAAGAAACAACTCTAATAATTCACCTGCTTCTATAGCAATAGCTTCTGCTAGATCTTTAGGATTATGAAACTGCTTCCAGTCTCTTTTATCTCTAAAATCTTTAAGCAAATTTTTTAACTCTTGAATGTATGTATCTTTATCCATAATTAATCCCATTTTCCCACTTTTAGCTAGAAAAGTCAAAAAACTCTACTTGACTATATAATTATATAATATTAGGCTAGGAATACTATGAATAAAAGACTAGTAGTAATTGAAAGCCCTTATATGGGCAATACAGAAAAAACTATAGCCTATGCTCGTGCCTGTATGAAAGACTGCTTACTAAGAGGTGAATATCCTTTTGCCTCTCATTTACTATATACCCAAGAGGGTATACTAGATGATAATATTTCTACTGAAAGAAAACTAGGTATAGAAGCTGGTTTTAAATGGAGTTATTTTGCTAAAACTACTGTTGTTTATATAGACTTAGGTATTAGTAAAGGCATGGTATTAGGTGTTAGAAAAGCTTTAGAAGCTAAAAGACTAATTGAATATCGGTCTTTAAAAACTTGGCGTAAAAAATAACCTTGTCAAACCAAAAAACCACCTCTCTCAGGTGGTTTTTTATAACACATCAGTATATATACTAAGGAGCTACAGATATGGCTCCGTTAATATCTCCTGTACCTAAAGAATCTTTCTTTAATTCTGCCATAGTGCCATAACCATACATAGTTAGATCTTGATAAGCTTTATCATACAAATCATTTAGACCTACCTGATGGCCAAATTCATGAGTAGCAATATTCTGTACATCATAGGTTCTATCTACTCCAGCACAGTCACCAGCATTAGGATCAGTAATTGACCAATCTAAATTCTTAGAGAATATTATATCTGATTCAGCTATTTCACCAGTACCAGTCCAATACCAAGTTCTAGCAACTGCAATAGCTCCGGAAGCTGAACCAAAAGCAATTAGATTAACACCGTCATACCTTGATTTTTTAACATCAGTAGAACCACCATCAATCCACTCTAAAGAAGTAGCTGCTTGTTTCCAAGTGTTAACTGAGTTAGTAATAGCCTGTTGAAAATCAGCATCAGAAATATTACCAGGTACTGTCTTGTAATTTATCTGGTAAGTTAAACCTTCGTTTGGCATTTGCCAACCAATCTCTCCCCAATAATTTACATTATCATTAGTTGTTTCCTGACAAGCAACCACTGGTTTACCTGGAAAAGGAGGTTTTTTATAGTTTTTATCAAAAGGAAGCTTATAGTGAATTTTAACTACTTCCTTTAAAACACCTTTATCTTTAGCTACTACTGGCTGATTAGGTGTAATTAGTCCATAAACTGAAACAAAAACAGCTAATACTAAGGCTGATATAGCAATTTTATAACTAAGTTTCATTTTATTCTCACCTCCATTCTTTTATTAATATTATCTTTCTCAATTCTCCCACTTTTAGTCTAAAAAGTCAAAACAAAAAGGGAGATAGTAATTATCTCCCTTTTACCCTACACAACATCCGAAGCATTTAATATATGCTTACCTTTTCTGGTTTTAAGATGAAGTATGACTTTGCCACAAGGCCATCTGTTTATTGATGAAATGATAAACGAGCCATTACCTAGTTGTGCTCTCTGTTCTCTATACTCTTTCTCAGCAAAATAATCGCCGTGCTCCTTATCCTTTTCTCTGAGTCTAACCGGCTTTAATCTTACTTTCTCTCCTGATTCAACTAGCCTTTTACAGCCCTGATCATCATCAATTTCTGTTGTATTAATTGTAATTGGACTTGTCATAACTAACCTCCTTTAGCAGCCTTGACTATAGCCATAGTAGCTTCATATTCATCAGGTGACAGACGAGCAAAAAGATTTAAAATATTAT
>DAOVVF010000135.1 GCA_030632225.1 Candidatus Parcubacteria bacterium | reverse complement strand
GCTAACACTATGTTTCATAGACTAGCACGTATGAGGATCATACAGAACAGTGTGGCTAAACTTAATAAGACCAAGGAGATACTAAATAACAATCCTGACGAGCGTATCTTAGTATTCTGTGGTATAACAAGGATAGCAGACTCACTGGGTATACCATCTCATCACAGTAAATCTAAGGACAAAGAAGCGTTCAATAGATTTGCTGAAGGGGAAGGTAATCACATGGCTGTTGTTAAGATCGGTAACACTGGTGTAACATACAAGCCACTTAACAAAGTAATAATAAACTACTTTGATAGTAATGCAGAGAACTTAGCTCAAAAGATAAATAGATGTATGGCTATGGAGTATGATACTCCTGATAAGAAATCACACATTTATATCATATCATCAGACAAGAATGTTGAGTTGAAATGGTTGCAAAAAGCACTAGAGTTCTTTGATAAAACTAAGATAAAATACGTAGAAAATTCGTATATTTGTAATAACTAAATAATAATAAATATTTTAAAAAATGAGTTCAAAATTAATAGGAGTTGTTGGTGAAACAGGGACAGGAAAATCAACAGCGATAAAGCACTTAGATCCCAAAGAAACATATATTATAAACGTTGCAAAGAAAGAGCTACCGTTCAAGGGTAGTGGTAAACTTTACAACACAGATAATAAGAACTACAAAGAGATAGATGACCCAGTTGAGGTTACCAGACTCTTAAAGGTTATATCTACACAAGCCCCACACATAAAGACTATTGTCATTGAAGATAGTAATTATCTTATGGGATTTAGAATGGTAGAGAAGGCCACTGAAACAGGATTCACTAAGTTTAGTGTAATGGCTAAAGACATGGTGGATATGTTTAGAACAGCTAGAGGTTTGCGTGATGATCTCTGCATATTTTACTACTCACATCCTGAGACTATAGAAGACGCAGGTGAGATAGTAGGATACAAAATTAAAACAGCCGGTAAATTAATTGACAATCAAGTTTTGTTAGAAGGATTATTAACCGTATGTTTGTACACGCATGTTGAAGAAGGTAAGGATGGTGAAGTTGAATACAGCTTTCTTACCAACAGATACAGAAAGAAACCAGCAAAGAGTCCGGACGGAATGTTTGATACAACAAAGGTTCCCAACAACTTAAAATTGGTTAAAGAAAAAGTAATTGAATATTATAACTAAATAAATAAATAAATATGAGTACAATCGGAGGAGTCAAAAGAGAGTCCACAACAGAAAGTAAATTTAATAAAAAGGTTGGCCTATTTGAGGCTAACGTAATAGCTATCAACCCTACAAATGAAGAGTACAAAGATGTACTTGGAATAGAACTAGGTGAGGATAGTAAAGCAACAAACTATCTAGGTGAAACTAGAGATGGTAATACATATCTCAGAGTAGATGTGTGGTTGCAAGAAGTTAAGAACAAAGAGAACTTTAAGGTATCTTTCTTCTTAGAAGACAGAGAAAGAGAAAACAGAGACCAAACTAAGAAACAATATATCAACAGTGTTGGTATGACTTCTTGGGCTGATGATGAAAACAATCTATTCGATTGGTTCAAAGAGAACCGTGAGTATAGAGTTGCATTTATTGGTGAGGAGGACCTGTACGATTTCTTAAGAACATGGTTAGGACAGTTAGACTATAGAAAAGCAGAGACTACTCTTGCTTTAGACTGGCCTAAACTAATGCGTGGTAATGTTAAAGATCTAAAAGATCAAGTAGATGGTGAGTGGTGCAATAGCATCGTAGCACTAGCTACAGTAGTTACTAAAGAACGTGATGGTGAGACAGTAGAATATCAAGGTGTTTATAATAAAGCATTCTTGTCTGGCTATACTATGCGTCAGTTTAGACTGGTTGAGTATACAGATCCTAAGATTGTTAATCAACTAAAGAGTCGTAAGCCTAGAGAACTTAGACCACATGAAAGATTTGTAGTTAAAGTTACAGGTGAGTACGGGTGTAAAGACTACTATATCCTTAAGGAGATAGAAGACTATAACCCTGATGAGAATCTAGTAGCATCTGATGATTATATATCTGAGGATGGTGCTGATTACTAAAAGGGTATAACCCAATAATAACAAGCCCTGCAGAGATGTGGGGCTTTTTAATTTAATAAATATGGCAATAGGAGGAATAAAGAAATCAACGCTTAACAAGCAAGAAATACTCGATAAAATATCAGAGTATGATATATTCAAATTTTACAT
>DAOVVF010000078.1 GCA_030632225.1 Candidatus Parcubacteria bacterium | reverse complement strand
CAATAAAAAATGGTATTTTACAAACATTTTCAGTAGGGTTCAGAGTTAAAGATGCAGACTATGATACTGATACCGATATTTTTGTAATCAAAGATTTGGAGTTATTCGAGATAAGTGTTGTCTCGGTACCTGCAAACCAAGACAGCATATTTAGTATAAAGAAGAACTTCGAATCTAAAGAGGATTACGAAGATTTTAAAACAGAATTCAATACAGGAGAAAAACGTATGCCAGAATTAAACGTAGAACAAATTACTGATGCTATTGCAGCTAAACTTACTGAAAAAATGGATAAGCAATCCGATGATATGGTTGCTGCTCTAGAACTAATCTCAGAAAAAGCCGAAGCAGATAAAAAAGAAGCTGCAACACTTGAAGCAGAAAGAATTAAAAAAGCTCTAGAAGCTCAAGCCCTAATAAAAAGCCAAAATGAAGGCAAAACCGGCGCAGAAGACCTACTTGCAGACCTTGAAAAACGCTTTAATGATAAAGAGAAATCTTTCAGTGAAGCTTTAGAAGGGCTACAAACAGATATTAAAGAAAAAGCTGCTGAACTAGAAGCTTTACAAAAGAATAAGATGTCCTTTAATGAAGAAGGAAAAGTAGTATCAGAAAAAGAAATTGATGAGGCTGTATTTGTAGCTAAAGCTCTTGGTAGACCTCTTGAAACTACTAAACTTGGTAAGATTCTTATCCAAAAAGCAGGTGCTCACGTTACACCTATGACAGCAGATTGGGAAAGTGAGTTCTCTAAGCGTATTTATAATGAAATGAGTGATAGACTTATTCTAGAACCTCTTTTCAATACGATTGCTATGACTACTCCAACTATGGAAATCCCAATTAATCCAGAAGCTGGTGTAGCCGACTGGATTGGTACAGGTAGTTTCCGTGGGGCGAGTTCAACAGGTACAGCAGTTGATCACACACTAACAGATACAACACTAACAGCACATAAGCTAACTTCTAAAGAGTACATTGGTTACGAAGAAGAAGAAGATGCAATTATTCCAATCGTACCTATTATTCGTGCAGCTGTAGTTCGTAGAATGTCTAGATCTTCTGATATTGCGTTGCTACGTGGTAATACAGGTAATGATTCTGGTAATGGTACTAACTGGTTATTCAGTGGTCTAACTATTCTTGGTACAGATTCAGCTGTAAATCCTTCTATTGGAGCATCTGATAAAGTTACCGTTGCGGATCTTGCTACATGTCGTAGAGCTCTAGGAGTGCAAGGACTTAGTCCTGTAGATGTACGTTATATCGTATCTAGTGATGCATATTACGATCTATTAGAGGATCCTGATTTCCGTACAATGGATATGGTAGGTACTCAAGCTACTATTCTAACTGGACAAATTGGTTTCGCTGCAGGTTCTCCTGTTGTTGTTTCTGATTCTTTCGAAGCAAAAGCAGCAACTAAGCCTTGTGTAGTAGCAGTTAATACAAGTCCTTTTGTTGTAGGTAATCTACGTGGTATGATGGTTGAACGTGATCGTAATATCGAAGAGCAAAAGAATATTCTTGTTGCTAGTCGTAGATTTGGTTTCTTACGTCTATCTTCTACTGATGGACCAGGTACTACTTATATTAAGTGGGCTGCGTAAGTTAACTATGAAGTATGAAGTATGGCAGGGTTCATTTAGAACCCTGCCAAATTTATAAAGGATAAGAATATGGCGATAGATTTAGTTACATTGGATGAATTTAAAGCATATAAATCAGTTACTAATGATAAGAATGATGCAGCATTATCTATAATAATACGTGGAGCTAGTGCAACTGCTAAGTCTTATTGTCGTCGAACTTTTGTGGACTTTTATAGCACAGATAAAGTAGAATATTATAATGGATATGCTTACTCAGAATTCTTGTTAAAAGAATTTCCAATTCGATCAGTAACTTCTGTAGAAAATACTACTGATGGTGGTACTACTTATACTGCATTAACAGTAGGAACTGATTATTATGTAAATTATGAACTTGATAGTATTGTAACTCCTGATGGGTTATCCTTTTTAGGAGAAAGAGCAAATCCTGCTTTTAATAGTATAAAAATTACCTATAAAGGTGGATATAGCAAAGCGCCAGAAGATTTAAAACTAGCAGTTTTAGATTTAGTAGAATATTATCGTGCAGAAAAATCAACTCCTCGTAAGGCTTTTGAGGGCGCAACCCTTGAAAATTCAGCTTTTAGATCAGGAAGTGGAGCTAAATTTCCTCCACATATAGCAAGAGTATTTGATATATATAAGAGTTTCTAATGGCTAAGCATTTATTTACAGAAGTAAGAAAAATTTTAGCAGAAAGTCAACGTACAACGTTTGATAAAGAAATTACTGAATTGTCTTTTAGACTTTCAGATCTTCAGCATGCTGTAATTGTAGATAAACATGGTAAAGTTCATAAATATAAAAATTTTACAAAAGAAGAAGCTGCAGGAATGCGAAAAGCTTTTCATGCTGTAAAACGAAGAAAGAATTCTGCGTGGGCTAGAAATACTTCTTTTGTAGATAAAGATGTAGCAGTATTTACTGGAAGAAATAACTTTATTCAGGCTACAAAACTTATGCAAGCAGTATTGGATAAGTTTAATAAAGCAGAAAAACCTGCAATACCTTTTCAAAATGCTCTACAAGATATTCCAGGACAACTTAGAGCAGTACATGCTGGGCATATAGATGGAACTTTTAATGCTGGAATGGGAGTACGTACACAAGTACAAGAACTTGTTTTAGATAGACTTACAAAGCATAGTCGACCATTAACTAAGGTTAGAATAGAAAATGCTATAAATGATATTTTCAAGAAATATAAAGTAAATATTGACGTAGTTACAGCCCCAGAAAAAACAAAAATTAAATTAGTACCACAACTAGCTAATTTAAATCAAAAAATAGGAAGAAATATAGAGGGCCCTATTAAAAGGCAGTTAATAAAAGATATAGTACATTATTTGCAAAATGATTTAACACAGAAAGAGAGTAAAATTCTTCATTCTATAGATTTTGCAACTGTAGAGAGTAGCCCTTCTATAATTGATAGAGCATTTAAAATTTTAGAAGATGAATTTTTAGAAAAGAAATCTAGTACTAAACGCACAACACATAGTTCAAAAGCAATTAAGTCTAGGGTTCCTAAAAGTAAAGTAAAAGCTACTGGAACTGAACCTAAACTTACTACTTTAAGAGATGTTACAGGAAGATTTACTAGTTTATTATCATTAACAAATTTAATAAACTTAAGATTGCATGATCAAATACAAAGTAATATGGGTAAAGGTAGTGCAAGAGAAATACTAAACTATAGAACAGGTCGACTTGCTAGGTCTGCACAAGTATCTGGTCTTACACGTACTAGGCAAGAGAGTATAAATATCCCTTTTGATTATATGACTTATCCTTACCAGGTAGCTTTTGGTCCAGGTGGTTGGTTACATAGACCTGGAAGAGATCCTGATAAACTTATTGGCAAATCCATTAGGCAATTAGGAATT
>DAOVVF010000074.1 GCA_030632225.1 Candidatus Parcubacteria bacterium | reverse complement strand
CTAGCTTGATAGTCTAAAGCATTAGAAACACTACTTACTTCTTTGTACATTTTCATACTTGGTATCCATACTTCAATATCTACTGTTTTAGCCATAGCAGCACTAGCATCCTGAGCGGCTAATTGTACTGTATTGTAATGTAAACCTAAACCTTCTACTAATTTCTCCGCATGCTTTTTTAATTCATTAAAAGCTCTCCAAGAATCTTTTGCTTTAGTAAATTGAAATAGTTCTACTTTATTAAATTGATGCCCTCTAACCATTCCTCTTTCTTCTGTACGATATGTTCCAGCTTCTTTTCTAAAACAAGTTGAAAAAGCAAAATATTTTAATGGTAAATCTGTTTCTTTAAGTATTTCATCTCTATGATAGTTTCCTAACATCATTTCACTAGTAGCATTTAAGCATAATTTATCTTCAGTCCAGAAAAGATCATCTCTAAACTTAGGTAAATGTCCTGAAGTAAAAGCTGATTGTTCTGTTAAAAGATAGGGTGGGATGATAAACTGGTATTCATTTTTTCTGTGGTAATCGATAAAATAATTTAGTAAAGCCCATTCTAGTAAAGCTCCATCATTAGTATATGCCCAAAAACCAGCACCAGACATTTTAACTGCTCGTTCATAATCTACTAGCTTTAATGAAGTAGCTAATTCTACATGATCTTTGATTTTAAACTTAAACTTAGGCATATCTTTGTAGGCATGTATTTTTTTGTTATTTTCTTTACCACCAGCTATTACATCTGCAGCAGGTATATTAGGTAATTCAGCTAATTTATTTTTTAATTTAGTTTTTGTATCTTTTAGCTTTTTGTCATAATCCTTTACTTTCTTACCTAAAGTTTTCATCTTAGTAATAGTCTTCTTATCAGGCTTACTCTTTGATGCTATATTCTTCTCAGCTTTTAATTTCTCTACCTGATTCAATATCTTTTTTCTCTGATCATCTAGTTTTAAAATGGAATCTAAATCAACCTTATCTAGTCTTTTTAATAAAGCTTTCTTAACTTCTTCTTTATTATCTCTAATTAATTGAATGTCTAACATATATTTATTTTATAATTATACTTTCTATTTTATCACCTTGAACAATACTATTAACTACATCTTGCCCAACCAGTACTTGACCAAAAATAGTATGTTTATTATCTAACCAATCTGTAGCTACGTGGGTTATGAAAAACTGGGAACCATTTGTATTAGGACCTGAATTAGCCATAGATAATACTCCTGCTTTGTCATGCTTTAATTCAGGATGAAATTCATCTTCAAAACTATAACCTGGACCTCCGGTACCTGCTATTGGTAAACCTGCTTCATTTGGTTCATAGGCAAAATCAACTCCTGCAGTACCTTTGGCTTGAGGATCTCCTGTTTGAATCATAAAGTTATCAATTACTCTATGAAAATATATCCCATCGTAAAAACCTTCTTTAGCTAACTTAACAAAGTTATCTACAGTTTTAGGAACCTTATCTTCATATAGCTGTACTTCTATATCCCCCTTAGTTGTCTTTATAGTTACTTTCATTTCATTGTCTCTAAAAAAATTATAATATATTACTCCAGCTATTATAATTACTAATATAATGATAATTATTCTGCGCATATATTTTACTTCTTAGGCCTCATAGTTGGAAACATGATCACTTCCTTGATATTATCTATGTTACCAATAATCATAACTAATCTATCAATACCAATACCTAGGCCTGCTGTCGGAGGCATACCATGCTTCAAAGCTTCAACAAATTCATCATCAGCACCTTGAGCTTCTTCATCACCAGCTTTACTTAATTTCTTTTGTTCTTTAAATCTTTGTTCCTGATCGGCAGGATCATTTAATTCAGAAAAAGCATTACATAGTTCTGCTGTTTGAGCTAGTAATTGAAATCTTTCTACATAATTAGGTCTGTCAGCAATCTTCTTAGACAAAGGAGATAGTTCTATGGGATGATTAATTACAAAAGTAGGTTGAATAATCTTAACTCGTACAAACTTCTTGTACAACTCATCTAGTAATTTACCTTTAGCCCATGACTTATCAACTGGTAGACCAGCTCCTTTAGCAATTTTAATTAAATCCTTATCACTAGCCTTATCAATATCTATCTTTAATTCTTTATCTAAAACTTCTTTAAAATCTATTCTCTTGAAAGGAGCTTTAAAATCTATATTCTTTACTTTAGTAGAACCAGTTGCTTTCTTTACTAACCATTCTATATACTGTTCTACTAATTTCATATAGTCATTGTAATCTTTGTAGGCTTCGTAAGCTTCTATCTGAGTAAACTCAGGATTATGCTGATGATCAATACCTTCATTCCTGAAACAACGAGCTATTTCATATACTTTGTCATAGCCACCAACAATTAATCTTTTGAGATAAAGTTCAGGAGCTACTCTTAAATACAGATCCATATCTAAAGTATTGTGATGTGTTACAAAAGGTTTAGCAGTTGCTCCGCTAGCTACATGCTGTAGAGTTGGTGTATCAACTTCAGTATATCCTTGTTTATCAAAAAACTCTCTAGTTAGTTTTATAACTTTAGTTCTTAAATTAAATACTTTCTTTATATCAGGATTAACTAGTAAGTCTAAATACCTTTTCCTAAAACGTAAATCAGGATCTTTTAAACCATAATACTCATCAGGGATAGGTAGCAGAGCTTTAGATAATAATTTAAATTTCTCTACTAGTATAGTAGGTTCTTTGGTCTTAGTTTCAAAAGCAGTCCCACTGAATTCTACAAAATCAGCTTGATCAATATATTCTTTGAATTTACTATACTCCTCTGCTCCTAAATTATCTTTGCGTAAAAAAGCTTGTGTCTTAGCACTACCATCATCAAAATGTAAGAAACAAGAACCGCCTTGTAATCTTAAACTAAGTATTCTACCTGCTAGAACTAGCTTTTTTTTAGCTTTAAGTAATTTACTAAAATCTTTCAAAAAATCAGCTATAGTAACACTTCTAGTAGATATAGCTGGATAAGGGTCTATCCCCTGTTTTTTTAACTTTTCTAGTTTAGTTAAACGTTGTTGATATTCATCATTAATATCTGTTTTTTTACCCATATTTTTATTATATTTATACAATAATAATAACTAATTTTAGGTTAAAAAGCAATATACTATATATTGACAGAATGTAGATAATATGTTAAAATTATCTATTATTATAGTTATTTCAGAAAAAGTTAAAAAGGAGGAACCCAATTGACTGAATCAATAAAAGATTTTTTGCTTTATTTAGTGTTGTTTGGAGTGTTGCAAGCTGTACTTTTTCACTACTATTACAAATATAAAGAAAGAATCAAAAGTAATGTAGTGCAACTCATTTTGATATCAATAAGCAGTATAATAAATGTAGTGATTGCAGATACTCTGGTACGTCATGTTTTATCTAAAATATAAAAGCAATGGAGAGAAAACCGCTTCTACACAGGAGCGGTTTTTTACTTACAAATACATTTGACATAGATATATAAAAATGTAAAAATTAAGTAGTATTTTGTTATTTTTTTTTATTCTATAGAAGCTAAACAAAGGAACTGATTATGCATGAACTTGCCCTCTTGATACTAGCTATTATTATATTCTCAGTAATAACTACCGGCGTAGAAGAATGTGCAAAAGCATTGGGTAATCTAATGGGCAAACTATTTCGCCTATTAACCTTCAAAAAATCCAAATCATAACTAAAAACTCCTCGATAATATCGAGGAGTTTTACTTTACTTCCGGTAGTTCTTTTCCTTTAAACTTTTTT
>DAOVVF010000042.1 GCA_030632225.1 Candidatus Parcubacteria bacterium | reverse complement strand
CCTGAAGGTGAAGCTAAGCCTGAGGGAGAAGCTAAAGAAGCACCTAAAGAAGGTGAAGCTAAACCTGAAGCCAAGAAAGAGTAATGTTAACTCGACAGTTTAAAATATATATAGCAATAACTGCTATTGTGCTAGCAGTTATTTTGCTTTTATTAGCCTATAATAATTACAGGAATTTTGATGAGACAATTCCAGAAGGAGTATTTGTAGAAGAACCAGCTAGACTACCTTTGAATGGTGCTATACTTACTGAAGATAATAAAGATTATTTTGCTATCGCTATTATGATAGACAATGCATACAACTTAAGGCCTCAGTATGGTTTAAGTCAGGCTGATATTATTTACGAAGCTTTAACAGAAGGTACTGTCACTAGATTAATGGCTATATTCAATAGTAATGTTGATATTGATAAGATAGGTCCAGTGAGATCAGCTCGTAATTACTATATGGATTGGGCTGAAGAATATGCAGGAGTATATATGCATGTTGGTGGCAGTCCCCAAGCCTTAAAAGCAGTTAAGAATTATGATTTTACTAATATTGATCAGATAGGAGTTGGTGAAATATATTTTTGGCGTGATAATAATCTATCAATGCCTCATAATGTTTTTTCTTCCAGTGCTAATTGGTTAAGAGTAGGGGAGTTGAAAGAAGTAGATAACATACATCACAATATTGCCTGGCGTTTTGTTGATTTTCCAGAAGAAGATAAAGAAACTAAAGATATTACTATTAATTTTTCTAACGGAGCCTATCAAGTAGATTGGAAGTATAGTCAAGGACTAAAAGCTTACCAGCGCTGGCAAGCTGAAGAAGAGTATGACTATAGTACAGGAGAACAAGCCATAGCTCATAATATTATTGTTCAAGTTGTTGAAGATTATTTGATAGATGAAGAAAGAAGAGGTATGCAAACAAAAAAAAGTGGGGAAGTATTTATTTTTAATGCTTTAGGTGAACAAATAGGAGAATGGAAATATATAGATAACAGAACTAGATTCTTTGATGAACAAGGTGAAGAATTAGAATTAGTACCAGGTAAAACTTGGGTAGAGATTATTGATACTAAAGAAAAGTTAGTTCTAAATTAAATTTTAAGCAGGCTTTTAAAGCCTGTTTTTATAATGGAAAAGTTGGTATAATACTTATGTATGAATTTTTTTAAAAAATTCAAGCTATTAACACAAGTATTAGCTATTTTTAGTGTATCTTTTGTATTAGTTTTAGTAGGACGTATTGCTGAATTAGGGCTTTTACAAGTTCAATTATTTACCTATATAGAGCCACCTCAGATTGCTATTAAAGTAAAAGCAGTTAGTAACACTTTATTCTCTCATATAAATGTATGGGGTATTTATCTTGGTGGTAGAGTGCCAGGCGATGATGCTCGTTGGGCAGCTAGTCATTTTGATTTGATAAGCGGACAACTATATAGTGAGTCTAGTAGAGCAGAGTTAAAAGCAATTAATCCTAATATAAAGTTATGTGAATATAGCGCAATCCCTTCTTTAAATCATTTATATTTTGATTATATGGAGGAATGGGCTAATAATAATGATTATGATTTTGAGGATTTTTTCCATCACTATCTAGAGGATGTTAGGGATACATATTGGAATAGGAATGCTAAAGGATATAGAGAAGAGTGTTCGCCTGATAATTGTGATCCACTAGCTACAGCTAATAGTATTGAAGAAGCTAGGGTTTGGGCTACTTGGTATCCTAGGCCTGATTGGCGCTTACGAAAGTTTAACCAGCAGAATTTAGAATTTGAAGTATACAAAGCTAATAGATGGGGAGCATATTCAAATGAACCGAAACCCGATTGTCTGATGTTAGATGCAGTACCAATGATTGATTATGTGACTGAGTTGCTAGCTTTAGATAAGACAGATACATATTATGGTATTCCAACAGATTCTAATCACCCGCATATTGAATTTATGTTTCAATTCGGAGGTGATTTAACAACAGGACTAAACAATGAATATGGTGTAGATGTAGAACCAATGGGCAATGCTTCAGCTACTTTTTTTCTAGCTCATGATCATTTTAAGGAAAGATTTGTAAATTATTTTGATTGGGTTTGGGTAGAGAATTGGACAAGTTACAAATTAGCTGATGGTACTAAGGAATTAAGTTATGAAAGATCATATGAAAATGAAATAGCTTTGATGACCAGACAGACTCTAGCCGGTGAAAAAAGATTATTAAGAGGCAATGAACCTTATAATATTCCTTCAGAACGAGGCAAGACATTTATCTTATCTAGCTTTTATTTAATAAATAACAATAACGCTTATTTTAACTACAGGTTAGCTGGTGACCCTGAGGGAATCGGTTTTGATAATCCACGTAATCAATGGTTTGAGGCCATAGCCTACAATATAGGCCAGCCGATTATTAATCCTGATGGCAAAGCTGATTTTAATGGTAACTACAATACTGTAGAACACTATGAATGGGCTAATGGTGCAGATCCAGCTGATCCTACTAAAACCTATCATATAATGGCTCGTAATTATGCCAATGCTTTAGTCTTAGTAAAGTATAGGCCATATAATTCTACTATGTTTGATGCTTCAGTTACTGTTCATCAATTAGATCAAACTTATACACCTTTGAATTCAGATGGAACCTTAGGCAGTCCAATTAATAGTATAAGTTTACGTAATAATGAAGCAGCTATTCTTATTCCCTATGATGATCTAGTTCCAGTAGCTGTAGATGATTTAAGAGGTGGTGCTGATGATACAAATACTATTAATTTGTATTGGACAGCTCCTAGTGATAATCAAGGACAAGTTAGTGCTTATGAACTACGTTATTCTGAAAATGAAATTAATGCCAGTAATTGGGGTCAAGCAGAATTATTAACTGGTTTAAGTAATCCTGGTATGCCTGGCTTTTACGAATCTTTTACAGTTAATAATCTAACAGCTAATACTCAGTATTATTTTGCTATTAAATCTGTAGATGATAATGATAATTGGTCAGCTATTTCTAATATTGCTGAAGTTAATACGGACATAGATTATTGTAATCCTAATTGGATTTGTTCATTATGGTCTAGTTGCCAGAATAATATACAAACCAGAACTTGTAGTGATTCCAATGAATGTGGTGATGATACAGGTCGTCCCGAATTAACTCAATCTTGCGAAGAAGCAGTTGATACTTGTATTTCTAATTGGTCTTGCACAGACTGGTCAGAATGCAGTAATAATCAACAAACCAGAGCCTGTACAGATCTTAACAACTGCGAAACTTTTATTAGTCCAATTACAGCCAAAGAATGTACAGAAGTAATAGAAGAGGATAGTAGTTTTTTAGCAAGCGTTGGCGGTTCAGCTGTTTACTATATTTCTTCTAATGAAAAAAAATATGTCTTTCCTGATCAAAAGACATATATGACTTGGTATAGTAATTTTAACAACATCATTACCTTATCAATAGCACAGCTTGATCAATATCCAGACGGAGGAGCTGTTACCTATCGTCCAGGTACTAAATTAATAACTCATCCTAATACAGCTAGAATTTATGCTGTTTCACCCGGAGGCATATTGCACTGGATTCCTAATGAAGCTACGGCAGTTAATCTCTATGGTTCACAATGGTATACACGTGTACAAGATGTTATACCTGGTTTTTTCTCTGCTAGCTATACTATTGGTGATAGTTTGAGTGATAAGTTGCCAGATGGAGCTATAGTTTATTACAAATCTTCTCGTTATTTAGTACACAGTGGACAAAGAAGAAGGTTTACTACTAATAATGCTTTTTTAATTAATAATTTTTCTGATTTTTATTTAATAAGCACTGACTTAAATAATTATCCGGAAGGGTCACCAGTGACTGGAGAAGAAATTTTTATTTCTAGGTTTAAATAATAATTTTAGTTAAATATCTTTACTAGTCTATCTAATCCAACTAAATCTTTTAAAAACTCCAGCTTAGTATTAGCTAAGCTTTTTTCAATTTCTTCAGTTATCTTATCTTTCTGACTAGGATCTATTTCTAGCAAGATTAAATATTTGTTATTTAAGTAACCAGGTAGTTGTTTAAGTAGTTTAGCATAATAATCTAAATTACCTAGTAAAGCTTGTTTAGGCTCCTTACTGATACTGGTTTCTTTCATTTGTTCTTTACTAAGATAGGGGAGATTAGCTAAGATAATATCAAATTTTTGTTTGGGGAGATTAGCTAGTAAATCAGATTGTATGAATTTAATATTCTTTAACTTATATTTTCTAGCATTAGTTCTAGCTACTTGTAAAGCTTTTTTAGATATATCACTAGCATAATACTTAGCTTTGTATTCATTATTTTTAGCAATTGAGACAATTAAACAACCAGAGCCTGTACCTATGTCTAAGATATTTAAATTATCTTTATCTATATATTCTAAGACTTGTTCTACTATTAATTCACTTTCTGGACGAGGAATAAGTGTATGTTTATTAACTTTAAATTTTAAACCATAGAATTCCTTAAAACCTTGTAAGTAAGCTAGAGAATAATTAGCTAACCTTTTATTAACTAATTGATTAAATTTTTTAATACTAGAAATATTTAATTTCTTTTCTGGATATTTGTATATATATTCTATACTTTTATGCAAAGCTAAAGCTAAAAGCTGATCAAGCTCTTTAGAATCTAACTTGCCTCTATATTTTTCCAGTATATTTTTAATAGTCATTAGTTTTGCTCTTTCAGAGCTTTAAGTAATGGTTCAATTAAAGGTAATAGTTCACCATCCATTATCTTATCTAAATTATGTAAGCTAAGTTTAATACGATGGTCTGTTACTCTATCTTGAGGCCAGTTATATGTTCTAATCTTTTCACTTCTATCACCAGTACCGATTTGATTTTTTCTGTCAGCAGCTAATTGATCATTTTTTTCCTGCTCCATTTTATCTAACAATCTAGAACGTAGAATCTGCATAGCCTTTAGCCTATTCTGAGTCTGTGATTTTTCATCTTGACAAGAAACGACAGTATTAGTTGGTATGTGAGTAATTCTAACAGCAGAATAAGTAGTATTAACTGACTGTCCGCCATGCCCTGATGCACAAAAGGTATCTATTCTAATATCTTTAGGATCTACTTTTAGATCTACTTCTTCTGCTTCAGGCATTACAGCTACTGTAGCCGCAGAAGTATGTACTCGTCCTGACTTTTCTGTTTCTGGTACTCGCTGTACTCTATGAACACCACTTTCTAATTTAAAGTATTTGTAAACATTATCTCCACTTATTTCAGCAATTATTTCTTTAAAGCCTCCTATTTCTGTTTTGTTGCTAGATAATATATTTATTTTAAATTTCATGGCATCAGCAAAACGAGAGTACATTCTAAAGAGATTAGCAGCAAACAAAGCAGATTCTTCCCCACCAGTACCAGCTCTTATTTCTATTATAACATTTTTAGCCATATTAAATAAAATAAAAAAATAACAAAATAATAAAACAATAAAACACTTAAATTACCTTGTTATTTTTTATCTTTCTTCATTTTTTTTAATCTTTTCTTGAACTTCTCTACT
>DAOVVF010000034.1 GCA_030632225.1 Candidatus Parcubacteria bacterium | reverse complement strand
TAGCTGTGGTATTGTTATTCACAGCAGTTTTTGTCTCGAAAGATAGTAATGTTATACAAAGCATTCGAACTATATTTAATGTAGGGGATATTTCTTTAACTGATAACACTTCCAGAACACGTTTGTTAACCTGGGAAGCATCTTACAAAGGTTTTAAGGAAAAACCAATTATAGGTTGGGGTGAAGAAAAATTTTATATAGTATTTAATAAATATTTCCCAACTGATATTTTTGAAGATGCTGGTTCTAGAATCTGGTTTGATAGACCTCATAATATTTTTTTCCAGCATTTAGTACATGGAGGAGTACTAGGATTATTAGCTTACTTAGCTATTTTCTTCTTTGCTTTGGTAAAATTATTTAAACATTACAAGAGGAGTCATGATATTAAAACAGTTAGTATTTTAAGTGGCTTGATTGTAGCTTATATGGTGCAAAACTTTTTTGTATTTGATAGTATTAATAGTTATATTCCTTTTATATTGCTCTTATCAATTATTATTTTTATTACTAGTAAGACAAAGAGAGAAGAAGGAGTAATTAAAAAAGATAGTAAGACTAATATTATAGCAGCTATCTTGTTGTTATTAATTTTAACAGCTGGTTATCTGATTAATATACCGCAAGCCATAACTAACAGAACATTTGTAAATCAATTTAGAGATTTACAACTATCTAATGCACAACTTAAGAATGTAGACATTGATGAGCGTTTAGTTGAGACGATGAATAAGCATTACTTAGGCAAGTTTGAATTAAAACAAGCTTATTCAGAAAGTATAATGGGTGTTTTACAAGATAGAAATACTCCATATAGTCAGGAGTACAAAGTAAAAGCTTTTAATTTTGCAGAACAAGCCTTGTTAGATAATATTAAAGATCAACCAAATAATGTTAGACATTATGCTTTTCTAGTTAACCTTTATGTAACAGTGGCTGAAACATTAGATCCTTCTTATGCTGATAAGGTTATACAAACTTCTTTACAAGGAATTGAATTAAGTCCAACTAGAACTCATTTCTATTATTCTTTAGGCAGAGCCTATATGTTAAAAGAGGACTATGATAAATCTATAGAATACTTTAGTCAAGCTAGAGATTTATCTCCTAAAGTTTTTGAATCCCATCTTAATTTAATGGCAGTTTATTTAAAAGCAGGAAATGTTGCTGGTGCCAAAGAATCAGTAGAATATGCTAGAGAGAATATACGATCAAGAGGTTCTGGCTATTTATTGCCTGGTAATTATAGTAGAATGGCTGAAGCTTATATTGTCTTTAATCAAATGGAAGAAGCTATATTGTTATTAGAACAAGCTGTACAAGAATATCCTGCAGAATCTAAATTATTTGCTCAATTAATAGTATATTACACTCAACAGGGTAATACAGAAAAAGCGCAATTCTATTTAGGTGAGTTAGCTAAATTTGATCCAGGATTAGCTCAAGAAGCTGTACAAGCCCTAGGATTATAGTTTACTTTAATTTTTAATTATGAAATTATTTAAAGATGGCAATAATTTTTTATTAAAAGTAATAAAAATATTTATACCAGTTATTTTTTTCTTACCTCTTTATGTAAATACTGATTATTTTTTCTCTTTTGTAACACCAAGAAATTTTATTTTTAGATTGATAGTTACTATAGTTCTAGCTTTATATTTAGTATTATTCATCAGAAATGAACAAAGGTTTAAACCAGTAGTTAATAAAATTTTCATAGTCTATTTATTATTAGCTTTAATTCTCACTGTTTCTAGTTTAATAAACGGTGATTTTTTGTATAGCTTTTGGAGTGGTTTTGAAAGAATGGAAGGCTTAGTAAACTTATATTACTTGCTAGCTTTTTTATTAGTTATCTTAGGTGTTTATCATCATCAGAAGAATTGGATATTTCTTCTTCGAGTGACAGTTTTTGTTTCTTTTTTGATTAGTTTTGTAGGTTTAGCACAATACTTAAATGTTAATTTACTCTTTGATTTTTTGGGAGAAACTAGAATATCAGGCACCCTAGGTAATGCTACTTTTTTATCTACTTATGTTTTATTTCATTTATTTTTTACAAGCTATTTGCTATTAAAAGATAAATTTAGGTTTTTACGTTTTGAATTGATTACTTTCTACGTTATAGATATTATTTTGTTATTTATAGAATTAAAAGCTAGAAGCAATAATCAAGTTGGACCTTTATCCTTAATATTTAAGAATTTTTTCTTAGTTGTTTTATTTATTTTACCTCAAATATTTTTACATATAAACTGTTATGTTAAGAAAGTTAGTAGTTATTTTAAGTTAAAGATATATAAAAGTGTTAGGCATATTTATTTTTTGTTAATTGTACTGTTAAATTTTTTAGCTCTATTTGCTACCCAAACCAGAGGAGCTTTGGTAGGTTTAGTGGTAGCTTTATTAGCAATTTTAATATTTATACTGCTAAGTAGATATAGTTCTAAAAAATTAAAATATTTATCTATAGTTTGTCTTTTAGGCATTATTTTATCCAGCTTTAGTATATTTATTTTTAAAGATAGCAATTTTATTAAAAATATTCCTACTTTACATAGGATTACAGAAATATCGTTTAGTGATACGACAGCTACAGCTCGTTTACTAGCCTGGGAAACAGCTTTTAAAGGCTTTAAAGAAAAACCGATTATAGGTTGGGGTGAAGAAAAGTTTTATGTAGTATTTAATAAATATTTCCCGACAGATATATATAAGCATATAGGTTCTAAAATTTGGTTTGACAGGCCTCATAGTATTTTTATACAGTATTTAGTTCATGGTGGCATCTTAGGATTGATAGCTTATGCAAGCATTTTCTTTTTTATTTTCTTTTATTTATTTAATCATTACAAGAGGAGCCATGATATAAAAACCATTACTATTTTAGGAGGCTTAACAATTGCTTACTTGGTGCAAAATTTATTTGTTTTTGATAATTTTAATAGTTATATTTTATTAGTTTTATTATTATCTATAGTAATATTTATTTCTACACCTAGTAAAAAAGAGATGATGTTAACTAAAAAGTCTATCAATTGGTTTTTACCAACCATAGTATTATTAATAGTGTTTACTGTTGGATATTTTTTAAACATGCCGCAAATAAAAACTAATAGAAATTTTGAGAAGTATTATAATAAAATTACTACTAGTAGTTTTAATGAATATAATCATCAAAAAATTATAGAAATTACTAACGATGTTTATTTGGGCAAGTTTGAAATGAATCAAAAATATATTGAATATATTATAGAAACTATTCAAGACGAAAATATTTTTTATGAAGATAGGTATAGAATGTTTCGTTTAGGTGAAAGTCAAATAGAGAAAGCTATTAAAGAACAACCAGATAACGCTTTGCATTGGGCACTATTATTTAACTTGTATGGCTCAGCTACTGAATCAATAGATATTAAATATGCTGATACAATGATTGAGGCTGCTACAAATGGTTTAAAGTTAAGTCCAACTAGGACACATTTTTACTATGGCTTAGGCAAAGCTTATTTAGTTAAGGAAGATTATCAAAAATCTATTGATAATTATTTTATAGCCATAGATTTAACGCCACATATTTGTGAATCACATCTTAATTTAATGTCAGTCTATTTAACGATAGAAGATTTAGAAAATGCTAAACAAGTGGTGGAAGTAATGAAAAATAATAAGCATCTTAAGTTTGGTGATCAAGATTTTTTAGAGCCTTATTGTTACGGAAAAATAGCTGAATTTTATAATAAATATGAATATCTTGATGAGGCTATTATTATATTAGAAGAGGCAATAGTTAATTATCCAAATGAAGATAAGCTTTCGTCTCAGCTGATTCTTTACTATAATCAAGCTGATGATATAGTTGATAAGTAGAATTACAAGATTTTTATTATCAATATTGACAGAATATAGATAATATGATATAGTTTGTTGTTATACAAAACAATTAAATCTATGAATAAATTAGTTAAAATAATTCTAATATTTACTGTATTATTTACTACTGTTTCAGTAGCTCCACAAGCTGGTGCTCAACTTAGTATTACTCGTACAGAAATAACAGATATTAAAGATGGTAAGGCTACTTTAAAGTGGCGTACTAGTGAACCGACTAAAGGTACTATCTATTATGGTTTAGATATAAATGATTTAGAGCATAAGTTGAGATATTCAGTTTTTAGTTATTCTCACGAGCTTTTACTACAAGGTTTAGAAAAAAATAAGACTTACTATTATAAGATTATAACTGAAGCTAGAAATGGTGAACAAACAGAAGCTTTTATTCAGAATTTTTCTACTAGGTATATGGCTGATACTATTAAGCCTAAATTTACTTATAAAAGAGTAGAACAAGTAACTAGTAATGCCGTTGCTATAGCTTGGGCTACTAATGAACCAACTAAAGTAATAATTACCTATGGTTTAGAATATGGAGATCATACTCCTAAAACAACTGGTACTAGATGGTTAAGACAGTATGAAAAAATGTATATCTATAATTTAATACCGCAACAAGATTATTTTCTTGAATTAAAGATTATTGATGAAGGTAATAATTCTTGGAAGCATACTTTCTATTTTGCTACTACCAAAGGTGTAGTTGATGGTTCAGATTTTAGAATATATAATGTTCAACCACAAAGTTTTAATGCTTCTTTAATTACACCAACTACAGCTAAACTTAGCTGGGGCACTACTTTAGTAGCAAAAAGTACTTTAAGTATAAGACCAGAAGGACAAAGATATCCTAATAGGATTAGTGTTGAGGATGGTAAGTATAGTCAATTACAAAAAATTACTTTAACAGATCTACAACCTAACACTACTTACTATTATAGTATTAGAGCTGATGATAGTTTATATAGAAAATGGACTCAAAGTGCTGAGTATAGTTTTAGAACTCCGCCAGTACAGCAAGTTTTAGGAGTTAAAGTAGAAGCTGATGAAACAGATACAGATAATGATGGACTATCAGACAGTATGGAAATAGCCTATGGTACTGATCCTAATGATAATGATACAGATAATGATGGTTACTACGATGGTTTAGAAGTAGATAATAATTATAATCCAAAAGGCTATGGTCGTTCAGCAGCTCAAGTATATACTGACCAGAGTATTCTAAATAGCTTTGAAAATAATAAATCTAGTGAATTAAAATTACTAGTAGAACAGAAAATAGGTAAATTTAATATAGGTTTTAGAGATTGGTTTGTCTTATCTAATGCCTATACTCATGGTGGTTATTCAACTGTAGATGTTGCTAAAGCTATTGAACATAGTGGTAAAACAGTTCATCCAACTATACCTTGGAGAGCTTGGAAGAATACGCAAGAATATATAGAATATATTAGTAAGTAATATAAAAAACACGTTCCCTCTGGAGCGTGTTTTTGTTTAGAATAGTCTTAAGTATAATTCTTCAGTTTTTCTTATCGTATCTCTAAGATTAAAATTCTTTACTATATTATTATAATTCTCATTACTTAACTTTTCAGCTAATTCAGCTTTAATTATTTGTTTCATAGCATCAGCTAATTGTATAGGATTAGCTGGAGTAACTACTAAACCTGTTTTGTTATCTTCTAGTATCTCTGATATGCCACCTACCTTTGTAGCTATAACAGGTACTTTAGCTAAACCAGCTTCTAGAATAGTATAGGGAAGTCCTTCTTTGACTGAAGGTAAGATAAAATAATTAAAAGCTTTTAAGTATTGCCAACCATTTTCTCTAGGACCAATAAATTTAACATACTTATCTATTTCTTTAGCTTCTTGCTTTATTTTTTCTAATTCAGGACCATCTCCCATTAGAATCCAACGATGATTATCTAACAGAGGAGAATCTTTTAATAATTTAATAGCTTCTATTAAATAAGTGTAACCAGGGGCCTTGTCTCCTTTAATATTCCTGGCTTTGCAACAACCGCAACACTCAATGACATTTTCTAAAATGGTATAAATATTATCGTCTTTATTCAGTTTAGG
>DAOVVF010000147.1 GCA_030632225.1 Candidatus Parcubacteria bacterium | reverse complement strand
TAAATCTCCTATTAATATTTGTTTTAATTCTTCTACTTTATCGCCAGTAATAAATATTTTTTTATTATCAAAAAAAGCTAGTAACATACCTTTTCTTCTATCTGCTAATTCTTTGTCAGATACAACTAACTTTTCTTTTTTCCATTCTTCTAAGCCAAGTCATTTGTCTTTTCGCATAATTACGTGTATTTTGCTGTATTTGTTCTATAGCTTGTTCTAGAGTTATTTTTTTATTCAAATAGCTAATTATTTCTTTGTAGCCAATACCACTTAAAGAAACTAATTTTTTGTTAGGATATTTTTTATATATCTTAGTTACTTCTTCTATTAAACCTTGCTTAGCCATTTGTTCAACTCTTTTGTTAATCCTGTCATACAATTTATCTCTATCTGGATTAATACCAAAGACTAAAGCTTCATAAGGACATTCTCTTCTTCTCTGAGGTATTTGATAGTTTTCTAGAATAGAGGATATATATAGTCCAGTGCCTCCAGCTATAATTGGCAGTTTATTATCCTTAATTAGCTTATCAATTATTTTTAGAGTATCTTGCTGCCAATTATATAATGTATATGGTTGATTAGGTTTAACTATATCTAGTAAATGATGTTTAACACCGTGCATTTCTTTTTTAGTAATCTTGTTACTACCTATATTCATTTCTTGATAGATTTGTCGAGAATCAGCTGAAATAATTTCACCATTAAACTGTTTAGCTAGTTTAACAGCTAAGTTAGACTTGCCAGAGGCAGTTGGACCAAGGATTATTATAATTTTAGGCTTCATATAGTTCTGCTTTTAAACCCCAGGCTTTAGCTTCAGTTATTTTAACTTTAGCAAATTCTCCTACCTTAAGAGGCTGTTTAGTATATATGTGGACAGCTGTATAGTTTGATAGCTTACCAATATTATTATATCCGTCTTTAGTCTTTTTGACTACGTCTATTAAAGTTTGTGTGGTTTGATTAAGTAATTTTTTATTAAACTCTAAAGAATTTTCAGCAGTTAATGTATTAATTATATGCCAACGTTCTTTCTTAATTTTTTTATCAATATCATCTTTGTATAATTTAGTAGCAGCTGTTCCAGCTCTTTGAGAATATTGAGATACGTAAATCATATTATATTTAATATCTTTAACTAATTTAACAGTATCTTCAAATTCTTTATCTGTTTCTTGACAAAAGCCGACTATAATATCAGTAGAAATAGTAATATCAGGCATTTTATCTTTTACTTTTTTAATTAACTGCTGGTAATTTTTAACAGTATAATGCCTATTCATTCTGGCCAAGACTGTATCAGAACCCGATTGGACTGGTAAATGTAAATAGTTATTAATATTCTTGCCTTTAGATATAACTTCAATTAATTTATCAGACATGTCATAGGGATGGGAAGTTAAAAATTTTAACCAAAAGTTATTACCTAAGTTATCTATTGTTTGTAATAGTTCAGGAAATTCTATTTCATCTTTTCTATCTAAACCATAGCTATTTACATTTTGACCTAGCAAGATTATTTCTTTGTAACCTTTAGCTAATAGTTCTTTAATTTCTTTTATAATCTCCTTAGCTGGACGAGAAGTTTCTCTGCCTCTAGCATAAGGCACTACACAGTAAGTACAAAATTTATTACAGCCAGTCATTATTGGTACATAAGCTCTATACTTAGAAAAATAGCTAGGCTTTATGTCAAAGAAATTAGGTAAAGCTAATTTTTCTTCCGGAGCTAAAGATTTTAAATCTTCTGCTAGATTATCTAAGTTTTTGATGTCTATAAATAAATCAAAAGAATCTTTTAATTTCTTCTTATCCTGGTCTAAAACACAACCTGAGAGCAGAGTAATTAAAGGTCTTTTTTCTTTAATTAACTGCCAGTTTCTTAATTTGCCAACTATTCTATCAACTGCTTGTTGTTTAACTGAACAAGCTACTACAGCAATTAAATCAGCTTCTTTTTCTT
>DAOVVF010000161.1 GCA_030632225.1 Candidatus Parcubacteria bacterium | reverse complement strand
ATACACCTATCGAGCATTAGATGAACGTAAGTATGAACTTTGTACTGTTTTCCAGTCTACAAACAAAGAAGATATAGAAGACTATGATAAGTATATGTCAGATCGTTGGTTACATGATGCCGGCTATCAATGTTTAAGTCAGAAAGTTACTAAGGGTGATCCAGATTTTCCCAGACCTATCTATTAATATGGTATATACCGGATACTATAATTCTCCGATTGGTATTCTAGAAATTAAATGTACTAATAAAAAATTAATTGCAATTCAATTTATTAAAAGGAAAAGTCAATTAAAGACTTTTCCTTTTTTGTTGTTAGTAATTAAACAGCTAGATCAATATTTTAAAGGTAAGCTAAAAAAGTTTAACATACCTTTAGATATTAAAGGTACACAGTTTCAAGAAAAAGTTTGGCAGAAATTATTAACTATTCCTTTTGGTCAAACTAAGGCATATCAGGAAATAGCTAAAGCAGTTAATAATTCTAAAGCTAGCAGAGCAGTTGGTAATGCTGTTAACAAGAATAGAATAGCTATTATAATCCCTTGTCATCGAGTAATTGGTAGTAATAATCTGGGGGGTTATGCTGGGGGAATAAATAAAAAAGAATGGCTATTAAACCATGAGAGTAATTTTAGCTAGTATTAGCTAAAATATTAATGTTGACAATATATTAAATATACTTTAAAATACTATAATTACAGTACATAATATTTTGCTAGGGGATCAAAATAGTAGGGTAAACCATTATAATACCTTGGACACGTTGAATAAGCGAAGCGAATTTCCAGTGCATTGGAAATAACCCAAGCCCTCGAGGCAAGTGTCCTTGTCACTTATATCAAGGGTTCAGCGTGTCTCTACTATTCCCTCTGGCAAATACCCCCTTATCTACGGATAAGGGGGCTTTTTTTGACTTAAATATAGTTTTAATCTAAGATAAGAGCATGAATCCAGTGGAAGAAATAAAATCTAAACTAGATATTGTAGATGTTATCTCCAGTCATATTAATCTAACTAAGGCGGGAGCTAATTACAAAGTACAATGTCCTTTTCATAATGAAAAGACGGCCAGTTTTATGGTTTCTCAGGAAAAACAGATATGGCATTGTTTTGGTTGTGACAGGGGTGGAGATTTATTTAGTTTTGTTCAGGAGTATGAAGGGATTACTTTTGCTGAAGCTTTAAGAATTCTAGCTGAGAGAGCTAATGTACCTTTAGAAGGATACCAAACACAAAAGAAAGCTGACTATAGTAATTTGTATGAAATAAATAGATTAGCTGTTGAGTTCTATCAAAGCAAATTAAAAGAAGATAAAGAAGTAGCTCAAAAAGTTAGAGAGTATTTAAAGAAAAGAAAAGTAGATGAAGATAGTATTGCTAAATGGCAATTAGGATTATCCGGAGAAGATTGGGATGAATTATATAATTATTTAATTAGTAAAGGTTTTAAGGATGAACAAATCTTTCAAGCTGGTTTAAGCTTAAAGAAAAAAAGTGGTTCAGGGT
>DAOVVF010000122.1 GCA_030632225.1 Candidatus Parcubacteria bacterium | reverse complement strand
CTAATATTGATAATACTAATGATGATAATACTAATGATACCAATGTTAATGATGTAACTAATACTAATGATACTAATACCAATGATATAGTTATTATTGAAACTACTGATACAGATAACGATGGCTTAAGTCAGGAGGAAGAAGTATTGTATTCTACTTATGCTGATATAAAAGATTCTGATCGTGATGGTTTTGATGATGGTACAGAGATTGTTAATTTGTATAATCCTTTAGTGCCAGGGCAATCATTAAGAACTTCTGGTTTAGTCTCGCAGTATAATAATAGTATATACAAGTATAGTATATTAAGGCCAAATGCTTGGGTGTCTTCTGCAGTTGGTACTGATACTAGTGAAATTAATTTTCTATCAGATTCAGAAACAGGGGAGTTTGTAGTAGTCAAGGTTGAAGATAATACAGCTGGACAAACTTTAAATACTCTTAAACAAGCTTTCTTTAACGGAGAGAATCCAGATAATTATAGTTTAGATGGCCAATCAGCTTTAAGAACAGATAAGAAGGTATTAATGGTTACTGATGAATATATTTATATGATTATTTATGAAACCAGTGGTTCTTCTCATTTTGCTACTACTTTTGAAATGATGTTAAACAGTTTTTCCTTTTTAGGATGATCAATAAAATATTGAGTGTAAATAAGAGGGGGCTTGTAGCTGATTTCAGTTGGTTACCCTCTTTAGAAAAGATATTAAAACGTAAATTTAAAATTAAACAAAGTATATCAATAGCTTTAGTCTCTAAATCAGAGATAAAGAAATTTAATAAAGTATATAGGGGAAAGGACAGAGTTACTGATGTACTGTCATTTAATATAAATAGTGACTTAATCTTAGGTGAAGTAGTAATTTGTTTAGATCAGGTTAAAGGCAATATTAAGGAAGAGTTAAAATTATTAACTGTACACGGTATTTTACACTTATTAGGCCATGATCATGAAAAGAGTATTGCGGAAGCTAAGAAACAAACTAAAGCAGAACAAGATATTTTAAATATATTATGAGTCTTTCAACATTTAAAAGTTTTAAACACGCCGTTAAAGGTTTAAAAACTGTTATTAAAACAGAGAAGAATTTTAGGATAGAGCTATTTTTTGCTTTTTTAGTGATTTTAGTAGCTTGGTATAGGGACTTAAGTGAAGTGTTGTGGGTAGGTTTACTATTAATCATTACTTTTATTCTAGCTCTAGAGATCTTTAATTCAGCAATAGAGCGTTTAGTAGATATGCTAGCTCCTAAGACTCATAATTTTGCTAAAGAAATCAAAGATTTATTAGCTGCTATGGTATTATTAGTCACTTTTTTTGCTATAGCAATTGGTTTGATTATTTTTTTCTAACAAAGTTGGCAAATTAGAATATTTTAGTTATAATAAAGTAATTACAAAGTTAAATATGGCAAGTACTAAAGATATTATTACAGGTTTAGATGTTGGTACTAATACTATTAGAGTAGTAATGGCTCAAAGACTGTCAGATGGACGTCTAAAAGTCATTGGGGCTGCTGAAAGTCCAGCTAGTGGTATTAGTCGCGGTACTATCTCTTCTATAGAAGAGGCTGTTTCTTCTATTTCTGAGACCATTGAAAAGTGTGAAAGAATGACTGGTATGCGTATTGATAGAATAGTAGTTGGTATTTCCGGAGCCCATATTAAAACCTTAACTAGCAAGGGTGTAGTAGCTGTAGCTAAAGCTAATGCTCAAGTAGAAGATTCTGATATAGACAGAGCTTTAGAAGTTGCTGAGAGTACTACTACTTTGCCTAACTATGAAATACTACATGTCTTACCTATTAGCTTTAACTTAGATGAACAAAAGAACATTAAAGAGCCTCAGGGAATGTCAGGGGTACGTTTAGAAGCTGAAGCTCAGATAATTATGAGTCTTTCTTCTCAAGTAAAGAATTTAACTAAATGTATTTATCGTACAGGAGTTGATATAGATTTTGTAGTTTTTTCTATACTAGCTACTGCTGAAGCAGTGCTAACAGCTAAACAAAAAGAATTAGGAGTAGCTGTAGTTAATATTGGTGCATCTACCACTTCTTTAGCTGTATTTGATGAAGGTAATATTCTACATACAGCTGTTTTACCAGTAGGTGCTGGACATATTACTAATGACTTAGCTATTGGTTTAAAAACTTCTGTAGATACAGCTGAGGCAGTTAAAATAGATCATGCACAAGTTTTAAGCGGTAGTATTTCTAAGCGAGAAGAAATTGATTTGCATAAATATTCTGAAGAAGAAAAGAAAGGTAGTTTTGTTTACAAAAAAGATATAGCTGAAATATCTGAAGCTAGAATGGATGAGATATTTAATATGATTAATGATGAATTGAAAAATATAGATAGAGATG
>DAOVVF010000007.1 GCA_030632225.1 Candidatus Parcubacteria bacterium | reverse complement strand
TAGAGATAGTAATTGAAGCAGTCGACAAGACAATGGTAGCTACTGAACAGGAAATAAAAGTAACTTATCGTAATTTAACTCAAGAAACTTTAACAGACTTGTATTTAGATATTCTCTATCCTGATGATTTGGATATTGTAGAAGTAGATCCAGTTAAAGAAGGAGACTATTGGATATTTAATCTAGAACCAGCCGAAGAGCAGACGGTTACTATTAAAGGTTCTTTTTCCGCTGATAGTAAAGACAAACAACTACTAGTTGGTGAAATAGGTAATATGGTGGAAGAAAAATTCCGTCGTTTAGCTAGAGTAGAAAAAGAATTTCTAGTAGTTAATCCTCAATTTGATATTAAACTAGAAGTTAATGGAGCTAGTAATAATCAAACAGTAGACTGGGGAAATGTATTACGCTATCAAATGGAAATAACTAATGCTAGTCAGACAGATATAGTTGATGTTAAGCTTAGTGCTTTATTAGATTCAGAAGTATTAGACTGGGAAAGCTTAGAAGGTATTGGCAAGAGTGAGGAGCCAATGATTATCTGGACTAAAGAAGAAGATACTGGTTTAGAAATCTGGCCAGCTGGAGAAAAGAAAACATTTACCTGGCAGATAAAGGTAGTAGATGACAAACAACCAGCTAGAATGATTGATAATATTGTAAAGGTTAATATTCAAGGCTTAGCAGACTGGGAGCAGGTATCTCCTTCTCTACTATTAATGGTCGGAGAATCTATAACTTTCAATAATGGAATCTACTGGCATTTAGGAGGCAGAAGAGTTGGTGCAGGATTATTACCACCACAGGTTGGTGAAGAAACTCAGTATTTAGCAGTCTGGTCTTTAGCTGAAGCTAGCGGTGAGTTTGATAGTATTACTATAGAAACAACTTTACCACCAGAAGTATACTTTGTCAGTGAAACAGACATACAGGAGGGTGAGATAGAATTTGATAAAGCATCTAGAGCTTTAACTTGGACTATTTCTGACTTGGATAATATTATTTTACCGGTTACAGCTTCATTTATGATTGCTGTTGTACCAACTGAAGATGACAAGGGTTCTGACATGGCTTTGTTAAATACCACCACTATAGTTGCTGAAGGTATTGAAAAAGTAATTCTCGGTTCTAAGATGCTTAAGACTTCAGACGTAGTTTCCAGCTTAAGTGAAGATATAGGTATTGTAGAATAATGTTTAAGTTAGTTAAACAATCAAAACAATCTAAAGCTAGATTAGGAGCATTAAAGACTGCGCATGGCAGTATTAATACTCCTTTTTTTATGCCCATTGCTACTAAAGCAGCAGTTAAATCTTTAACAGCTGAGGAAGTTACAGATTTGGGAGCTCAGATAATACTATCTAATACCTATCATAATTACTTAAGACCAGGTGTAGAGAGTATAAAGAAGTTAGGTGGCTTGCATAAGTTTATGAATACAGACCTACCTATACTAACAGATAGTGGAGGCTATCAGGTATTTTCTTTGTCAGATTTAAATAAAATAAAAGGAGATAGTGTAACCTTTAGATCTCATTTAGATGGTGGAGCTAATCATATTCTTACCCCTCAGAAAGTAATTGATATTCAAGTAGCTTTAGGGACAGATATTATGATGGTGCTAGATGAATGTATTGCCTTACCTTCTTCTAAGAAGAAGGTAGAACAAGCTTTAATTAGAACTACTCGCTGGGCTAAATTAGCTAAAGATTACAAAACTAAATTAAATAAGAATAGTAAGATAAAGAAACAATTACTATTTGGTATAGTACAAGGAGGAGATAACAAAGCTTTAAGGTTAAGATCTACTAAAGAGATTACAGACTTAAAGTTTGATGGTTATGCTATTGGTGGTTTAGCTGTCGGAGAACCAGTTAAAACTATGTACAAAGTATTAGATTATACTATTCCTGAATTACCAGATAACAAGCCTAGATATTTAATGGGGGTAGGTTATCCAGAGAATATAATAGAAGCTGTTAAAAGAGGTATAGATATGTTTGATTGTGTAATTCCTACCAGAGAAGCTAGACATGGTAAGTTATATATATCTAAAGGTAAATTTAAATACGATACAATTCAGATTACTAGAGGTAAGTTTAAAAATGATAAGTCTCCTATTAACAAAACTAGTTTAAAGAATTATTCTAAAGCCTATTTACATCATTTATTTAAATCAGAAGATCCTTTAGCTTTAAGACTAGCTACTATTAATAATCTAGAATTTTATTTAAAATTAATGAAAAGTATAAGGGAAGAAATAAAAAAAGATAAGTTGTAGGTATTATATATTCCATAATATATTATCTTTGACTTTACAGATTAATAATATTGGTCTATCATTTAAATATAGAAAAAAGAAATATATAATTTAATTAATTAATAATTTTATGTCTGAAATGAATGAAACATATTCAAGAGAGAAATTTGATAAAACTAGCAAAAAACTAAAAAGTGACAAATGGACACTTAAGTTTAGTACTTTTTCAGGACCTTCAAAAGTGCCTGGTTTTATAGCTGAAGAAATAAAAGGGTTACAAGCAGAATTAAAAGCTATGAAAGAAGAAGCAGCTAGTGAAGCAAGTGAACTTAATGCTGAATATGATAGGCTTGTAGATGAAGTAGATGAAAAGGCAAAGGATGTGAATATAGATCCAGAGGAATTAGCAGCGGCTGCACAACGGTTAGTAGAATTTAGAGAAAAAAACTTGGAATAAATGTATAGTAATAATAATTGTTAAAGAAAAAACCCCACTGTGTATGCGGGGTTTTTATATTGAACAAGCTGAGAGCTTATTCCTCGTCTTTGTCGTCTTCTGCTTGTTGACCTTCTTTGTTCAGATCAATTTGAGCCAGTATGGTAGCTTCCTCTTCTTGAGGAAGTCGGTTTCCAGTGAAACGGTCACGAATAGCTCTTGTGCCGTCTTCTATCTTATATACTTCGCATGTCATCTTAGCTCTTCAATTAGAGTGAAAGAACCATTTCATCATACAACTACAGAGTATAGTTTATTTTATACATTTAGTAAATAGTTAAGACTTCTTTTTCAAAAAACTCTAAAAATGGTATAATTTAGTTAATGACACAGAATATACTAATACGGACTATTAAACTTCTTTTAGTAGATGCTTTAAGAGAAATTTTATTTTTTCCTATTTGGTGGTACACCCTAGGATTAAAGAAAATAGTACTCTATGTCTTAAATTCCATTAGTAATACTAATCGTAATTTAGCTTTAACTGTTTTAATCAAACATGTTTTTAAGCCAATGTTTGGTATTCAAGATAGGCAAGGCAGGATTATTAGTTTCTTTATGAGGCTAGTTTTAATTTTGGCTCGTTCAGTAGTCTTTATAGTTATAACAATATTCAATATAGCAATTATAATCTTCTGGCTACTATTACCAGTAGCTGTAGTCTGGGGATTGTTAATGAATTTAGATATATATGCCAGAAGTTAAGTTTGAAAAATGTGATAATTGTGATCAAAAAGGTTTAGCACATGGTAAACAATGTGAAGCTTGTTTTGGCTTGAAGAAATACTATGTCTCTAATAATAACTTTTTGTATTGGTATAAGGAGATTAACTATCCTCATATATTCTTACATGAGTTTAAGAAAACAGCTGACCTATTAATCAACGGTTTTTTAATTATTGTTGTTATCCTGTCAATTATCTTAGCCTACAATATTCTTAGCTCTGTACAATTTGATCCTAGAGGATTGTGGACATTCTTGAATACACCTAGTAGTTTTAATCTCTATCTATGGATTTTGATTGTATTTGATATGTACCTTTACTATCGTTTAACAATTTCTTCTGTTACAAAGAAAATTAAAGTTAATTCATTAAAAGATAAAGAAAAATTTGTTAAGCATAATATTGCTGATAGTTTAAGTCCTGAAGTATCTAGAATGGTTGATAAGGCTTGGTTATATGCTAGGCATAAAAAAGTATTTCCAGTAACTGTCTGGCATGTACTATTTGTCTTGTTAAATGACAAGGATGTTAGAATGGTACTAGCTCGTTTAGGAGTAGGCTCTGAAGATCTAAAAAGAATGATTGATCAGAATTTAAATAAGTATGCTGATCAAGTAGAAAAGCATAGTAGTTTGACTGAATCAGTCAAGGAATCTTTGCTTAATGCTTATTTACATATGACAGACAGGCAAGCTTCTCAATTAGCAGAAGTAGATTTATTAGCTGGTTTAGTTCTGGCTAGCCAGGAAATACGCAATTTCTTCTATGATTATGAAATAGATGAACAAAAGATAGATAATGTAATTAGCTGGGTTAATATTAACAAAGAGCTATACAAGAGATATCAGAGATTTAGATCACGTTCTTTGTTTAAATCTAAATCAGGGATGAATAAAGCATATACTGCTATAGCGACACCTAATTTAAATTCTTTTTCTGAAGATTTAACTTTAGCTGCTAAGAGTGGTTATCTACCACTATCAGTCGGTAGAGACAAAGAAATAACTAATATTATAACTACAGCTGAAAGTGACTATTCTAGTGTAGTGTTAGTAGGCCCTCCCGGAGTAGGTAAGACTAATATAGTTGAAGGTTTAGCTAATAGAATGATGGCTGAAGAAGTACCAGCTATGTTTCATGACATAAGATTAGTTCGTGCATCTGTACCAACTTTGATTTCAGGAGCAACAGGTACTGGTAAACTGGAAGAAAGATTTTTAGGTATATTAAAAGAAGCTTCTGCTTCTGGAAATATAATCCTAGTTATTGAAAACATACATCATTTAATTGGAGTGTCTTCAGAAGGTACTGAAGGAGTTGATTTGTCAGAAGTATTGGCTGGAGAAATTAGACAAAGAAATATATTAGTAATAGCTAGTACTACTGGTAAAGAGTATGTTCAATTCATTGAAGGTTCTGAGTTAGGCCAAGCTTTAAAGAAAATTTCTGTTAATGAACCTGATAAGAATCAGACTATCAAAATGATGGAAGCTCATGTTGGAGCTGTAGAAAACAAGAATCAAGTATATTTTACTTATGCTTCTTTAGAAGAGATATATGAATTGTCAGATAGGTATGTTACAGACAGATACTTACCTTCTAAAGCTATTGAACTAATGGATGAAGCTGGTATTATGGTTGCTAAAGCTAATCGGCAGGATAAATTAGTTAGAGCTGAAGATATAGCAGCCTTAGTTAGTCAAAAAACTAATATTCCTTTGACTCAGGTTACTGCTAAAGAAACAACCAAGCTATTAAATTTAGAAAAAGAAATACATGAAAGAATAGTTGGACAAGAAGAAGCTGTTAAAATGGTAGCCTCTGCTTTAAGGAGAGCTAGAGCTGAATTAAGAGACAGGAAAAGACCAATTGTTAATTTACTTTTCTTAGGACCTACTGGTGTTGGTAAAACAGAGTTAGCTAAAACAGTAGCTGAAAAGTATTTTAACAATGAAGAGAATATGATTAGGCTAGATATGAGTGAATATCAAAATCAGACTAGCTTGCCTCGGTTAATAGGCTCACCACAAACTGGTAAGCCAGGCTTACTAACAGAAGCTGTTCGTCATAAACCTTTTGCTTTACTATTACTAGATGAAATAGAAAAATCTCATCCTGATATTTTAAATATCTTCCTACAAGTTATGGAAGACGGCAGATTAACAGATGCTTTAGGCAGAACAGTAGATTTTACTAATTTGATTATAGTAGCTACTTCTAATGCTGGTACTAGCTTTATCCAAGATCAGATTAAAGCCGGTAAAGATATTGAAGAATTTAAAGACAGGTTAATTAAAGAAGAGATTAGAGATATATTTAGACCAGAGTTTATCAATCGTTTTGACGGTACAGTAGTTTTTAGGCCATTAACTGCTGATGAAATTTTCAAGATAGCAGGACTAATGCTTAACAAAGTAAAGAAGAGATTAGAAGACAAAGGTATCTTCTTTGAAGTAACAGAAGCTGCTCAAAAAGAATTAGCTGAAGCTGGTTTTGATCCAGTTTTTGGAGCTAGACCTTTACGTAGAGTTATTCAGGAAAGAGTAGATAATGCTTTAGCAGAGTTTTTACTTACTCAGAAGATTAATAGAAGAGATACCCTAATCTATGATGTAGGCGGAGAGATAAAGGTAAGACAGGCAGAAGGGTATTAATATATAGCTCCCTTTAATAGGGAGTTTTTATATTTGACACAAAACTATATATATTATATAGTCTTTAGTTGCACATTGAACTTTTTCAACCCAAGGAGGCACTCATGGAAGTAGTTAAAGATAAGATAAAGCAAGCTCATGAATCAGTAATAGTTGGCTGGCAGGATTTCTACAAACAAGTATTTGGTATGTCTGTAGATTTTTCCGGTATTTATATTCCGGAAGCTGTTAAAAGCTTTGTCAGAATTCTGATTATTACTCAAGGCTTAACTCTTGAACAAGCCTGGGAAGTTTGTACAAAACTTTTCAAAGTCTCTGGAACCTATGGCTATGATACTTCTGACCCAAGAAGAGAGATTGTCTGCACTCAAAGAAATACAGCTAGTAGTTATGCTATTAGTGTTCAGAATTATCAGAACACAGATAATCAATTTGCCTATCATTCAGCTAAAGATATGGAAAACACAATTGTCATAGATCTGCTTGAACGCTTGATTTTCGAAATCAAGTATTTCTGGGAGAACCGTGACAAGAGAGATAGGTCATTAAGACACCTTGATTCAAAAGGCTTGGCTACTATCTGTGGTGGTTGTCGAACCAAAGCGGGTCTTGTCCCAGTGGTTCGTTACAATTTTGCTTTGGAGATCTTTTATAGAGATCCCAGGCAGAGAACCTTTGACGATCGGATTCGTCCAGTTATTCAATAGGGAAAGAATAAGCCCCTGTAGTAATTCTACAGGGGCTTTTGTTTTAGTCCAGTTCTTTTTCCAGAAAATTGTCGAGAGCTGATTTAGTAAACTCCCAACTGTGTGATCCAATGCCTCTTTTTTTAGCCACTATCTTTTTTTCTCTGGCCAGCCTTAATACACTCCGGTGTTGTAATTTAAGATAGATAGCTGCTTCAGGCAGATTAAAGATTATATCTTCTGACATTCTTAACCTCCTTTTTAGTGTACAAATAGATTACAGCAAACTATATCAACTATTTAATATTTAGTCAACTTGATATTTAGCTAATATTTCGGTATAATTTAGTCATTAATTACTAGAAAAAAACATGGAAAAACTTAGAAAAATTGATAAGGTAGTAAACCTGGCTAAGACCCGTGGTTTTATTTTCCCTTCATCAGAAATTTACGGAGGATTAAATTCTATCTATGACTACGGTCCTTTAGGTGTAGAGTTAAAGAATAATATTAAAAAAGCCTGGTGGGATTATATGGTAGCTCAAGAAAATGTAGTTGGTTTAGATTCAGCTATTCTTATGCATCCTAAGATTTGGGAAGCCTCTGGCCATGTTGAAGGTTTTACAGACCCTCTAGTAGACTGTAAGAAATGTAAGGGTAGATTTAGAGCTGATCATCTTTTAGAACAAAATGGTATAAAGCCTGATTTTAACCCTAAAGATGCTAAAGCTTTGAAAGATATTAAGTGTCCTGAATGTGGTGGACAGTTAACAGAAGTTAGACAATTTAACTTGATGTTTAAAACTTTCATGGGTCCTGTAGAAGCTAAAGCTAGTCAGATATATATTCGTCCAGAAACAGCTCAAGGTATCTATACTAATTTCTTAAATGTTATGGATAGTCAGCGTTTGAAAATACCTTTTGGTATTGCTCAGATAGGTAAAGCTTTTCGTAATGAAATAACTCCAGGTAATTTTATCTTTAGAATGAGAGAGTTTGAACAAATGGAAATGCAGTATTTTGTTCAGAAGAAAGATACTACTAAAGTATTTAATGACTGGAAGAAATTAAGAATGGATTGGTATTTAGATTTAGGAGTTAACAAGAATAATTTAAAGTTTAGAGATCATGGTAAGGATGAACTAGCTCACTATGCTAAGAAAGCTGTTGATATAGAGTATAATTTTGATTTTTCTAAAAATGAAACCTTTAAAGAACTAGAGGGTATACATGATAGAGGAGATTGGGATTTGTCACAGCATCAAAAACATTCTAATGCTAAGTTAACAGTCAGAGACGAGAACAATAAAGAATATATTCCTCATATTGTTGAAACCTCTGGTGGTGTTGATAGGGCTACCTTAGCTTTTCTAATGGATGTCTATGAAGAAATAGAGGGTGGTAGAACCACTACTACTAAGAGTACTAAAGATGTAGAAGTAGTACTTAAGTTAGATAAGAGATTAGCTCCAATTAAAATAGCAATACTACCTTTAAGTAAGAAAGAGAATCTAAGTAAATTAGCTAAACAAGTATTTAAATCTTTAGCTAGTCATTACAGAACAATGTATGATGAAACACAAGCTATTGGCAGAAGATATAGACGTCAGGATGAAATAGGTACTCCTTATTGTGTCACAGTAGATTTTGAGTCTTTAGAAGACAAAAAAGTTACTGTTAGAGACAGAGATACTATGAAACAAGACAGGGTAGCTATAGCGGAATTAGAACAATATTTTAAAGATAAATTTTAATGTTATTTACATATGTTTAAAAGAATTGTCCGAGAAGACGGCAGTGTAATTATTCTAGTGCCTAAAAAAGAAACTAAGGCAGTTACTTTTGAAGTGCTCTACAAAATAGGTAGCCGTCAAGAAACTAAGAATAATAGTGGAGTGTCTCATTTCTTAGAACACCTAATGTTCAAAGGTACTATTAAGCGTCCTCATACTGCTATCATTGCTAGAGAATTAGATGGTGTTGGTGCAGAGTATAATGCCTTTACTGGTAAAGAGCATACTGGATATTATATTACTGCTGACAGTAGTAAACTAGCTTTTTCTGTAGAGATATTATCAGACTTAATTAATAATTCTAAGTTTGATGAAGTAGAGATGAACAGAGAAAGAGGAGTAATTATTGAAGAGATCAATATGTATGAAGATAATCCTTTGATGCATATTGAAGATGTTTTTGAAAATCTAACTTATCAGAAAACTTCTTTAGGCAGATCTATTGCTGGTACAAAGGAGAATATAAAGAACATCAGCAGACAATCTTTGTACAACTACTACAAGAAGTACTATTACAATGGTAATGCTATTTTCTTAGTTGGTGGTAAGTTCAAGAACAAACAGGCTGTAGATTTAATTAATGAACATTTTCCAGTTAAAAGAGCTAAAGCTAGATTAAAGATAAAGCCTTTGTTAAAAAGAGATCAGTTAGAACCTAATATTGATGTTATTAAAAGAGATTTAGAACAAGTACAGTTGATGTTAGGTTTTAAGAATATAGCTAGTACTAATCCTAGATTCTTGATTAGTCAGGTGCTAGGTAATATTCTAGGTGGGACAATGAGTTCTAGATTGTTTTTAAAGATCAGAGAAAAGAAAGGACTTTGTTATTTTATAAAGACAAGCAGTCATGGTTACGAAGATATAAGTTCTTTTGTTATACATACAGGATTAAACAAGGAAAAGATATATGAAGCTTTAACAGCTATTAAAGAAGAATTAAATATTATTAAATTCAAAGGAATTACTAAAGATGAATTAAAAAAAGCTAAAGCTAATATAAAAGGAAGGTTAATTCTTAAGCTAGAAGATACTAATTCAGAATTAAACTTTCTAGCTTCACAAGAATTATTTAACCAGAAGATAAAAAGCTTAGATAAGAAATTAAAAGAGTTGAATAAGATAAGTTTAAAACAGGTAAATAATATGGCTAAGAGAGTTATTAACTGGAGAAATGCTAATTTAGCTATTATTGGACCATTTACAGATGAAAATAAATTTTTAGATATTTTAAAAAATAAAAAATAAAATTATGTCTACTAACATTACTATTTCAACTGGTACAATCTTCCGAATAATATTAATTTTATTATTAATCGGATTTGTCATTCTAATCAGAGATGTATTAGCTTTGTTTTTCATAGCTATAATACTTTCTTCAGCTTTTGATCCTTTAGTTGATTGGCTGCAGCGTAAAAAAATACCCCGTTCCCTGAGTATTATTGGAGTTTATGTTATCTTCTTTATTGTAGTTGGCGGTTCTATTTACCTCTTAACTGGACCGATAGTTAAGCAGATTGGAGATATAGCCAGAGCTTTTCCAGAATTCTATACTAGAGTTAATTATGGTATCCAAGCTTGGGGAGGCAATATTAATGATATTGCTTCTACTCAGACTATTGGCAGTAATTTAGCTAGTATTACTAAAGGAGTAACTTCAGCTACTTCTAGTATCTTTTCTGTGCTAAGTTCTATTTTTGGTGGTATTATTGGCCTCTTAGGTGTGCTAGTTGTTACTTTTTATCTGACTGTACAAGAAGATGCAGTTAGACGCTTCTTTAATAGTATTGTCCCTGGTAAGCATCGAGCTCATGTAGTTAATCTGGTTGGTCAGATTCAGAAAAGAATGGGTTACTGGCTAAGAGGACAATTAATTCTTTCCTTTATAATCTTCTGTTTAGTTTATGCGGCTTTAAGTATTTTGGGTGTTAAGTATGCCTTACTATTAGCTCTAATAGCTGGTATCTTTGAAATAGTTCCATTTATAGGTCCTTGGATTTCAGCTGTACCTGCTATCTTCTTTGCTTCTTCTCAGGGTTTAACTATGGCTATTATTGTGGCTGCAGTCTATTTAGTGATCCAGCAATTAGAAAATAGTTTGATAGTCCCTAAAGTCATGGGCAAGAGCACAGGTTTGAATCCAATGATAGTAATCCTTAGTATCTTTGCTGGAGCTCGTTTAGGAGGAGTCATAGGGGCATTACTAGCCGTACCAATAGCGACAGCTATCTCTGTCTATGTTCAAAGTGTAATGAATAAATCAAAATAATTTAAATGAAACTATACATTGTTGCTACGCCGATAGGTAATTTAGAAGATTTAAGTTTAAGAGCTCTACGTATTATCAAAGAAGTAGATATAGTTTTAGCTGAAGATAAAAGAGTT
>DAOVVF010000047.1 GCA_030632225.1 Candidatus Parcubacteria bacterium | reverse complement strand
GTAAAATTATAGCTGATATAAATTTAACTCGCTATGCTGGTAATTTACATACTTTACTATCTTCAGTTTTAGCTATTGTGAAAGGTTTAGAAATAGTTTCCAGAACCTTAGGTAATGTGCCTTACCGTAAAGCAGTTGTAGCTATGGCTGGTGAATTAGAAAAAGGTGTTTCTTTAGATAAAGCCATGGAAGATAGGCCCCACCTATTCCCTTCTTTAGCAGTACAATTATGTCAGGTAGGTACTAAAACAGGTGAATTAGAAAGTATTCTAGTTAAAGTCTCTGATTATTATAATAATAGGGTTAATACTACCTTAACTAACTTAGCTACTATCATAGAGCCAGTCATGTTGATTGCTGTTGGTATAGCAGTTGCTTTCATAGCCTTGTCTGTTATTAGTCCTATGTATGAATTAACTCTTTCATTTGCTGAAATATAATATGAAAAACATGGAGGGTGTGACAATTTTAGAAGTTTTAGTTACTTTAGCTATTGTTAGTATTATAGCTTCTTTAGGTTTCTTTACCTATACCAAATGGCAGAGCCAGGTTCAGCTATTAAATGTTAGAGATGAGATGGTTAGTGCTATAGTTAGAGCTCAGCAATTAGCTAGTGCAGCTGCTGACACTAGATCATGGGGTATTCATTTGGAAGAAGATCGTTATATAATGTTTCCAGGAAGTTTTTATAATGAAAGTGATCCAGATAATGTAGTATGGAATTTAAATGGTATACGTATTATATCTCCTACTACAACATTTACTGACGGAGTAGGTGGACGTATTTCAGATGTAGTTTTTATTAAATTTACTGGTCAAACTTTTAATACGGGTACTATTTCTATAGTAACTACAGTTGATCCTATAGTTACTAAGACAATTACTATTCCTCATTCTGGGCAATTTCGTTGAATTATGAAAAACAAAAAAGGATTTTCATTAGTAGAATTATTAATAGCCATTGCTTTTATTAGCGTTATAGTAGTTTTAGTTTTTGGCATTGCTGTTTTTAATAATAAGCTACGTAAAGTGAATGAAGAGCGAACACAAGCTTTACTATATGCTAATCAATCCTTAGAAGCAATTAAGCTAATTAGTTGGGTCAGTTTAGCAGCTGGAGATTATCATTTAGAAGTGCAGGGTGACACTTGGGATTTAATTTCAGGTAGTGAATTAATTGATAATAAATATACCAGAACAATTACAATTAGTGATGTTTATAGAGCTAGTTCTACCACTGGTTTAGTTTATGGACCGATAGTTGAAACTGGTGGTTATGTAGATGCTGATACTAAAAAAATTACAGCTACCATTGATTGGATGAGTAAGATAGGCATTGCTAAGCAAGATAGTCTAGAGACCTATGTTTATCTTTGGGATACTGAACGTTGGACACAAACTAATTGGGTGGGTGGATCAGGACAAACAAATTGGTTAGATGAAACAATGTTTGCTTCTAAGGACTCAGGAATTGTTATTAGTACCCCAGGAGTAGCTTCTTTAACCTCAGGATTTATAGATTGGAGCTATGCTACCACCACTGATATTTTTGATACTCCAGGAAATTTTGATGACAACGATGTTTATGAGCTAAATGGAGTGGCCTATTTAGTTACTAAGAATAATCCAGCTGGAGCTGAACTTTATGTTATAGATGTCAGTGATCCATATAATCCTTTTGAACTGTCAACGCTTGATATTGGAGATTCAGTTACTTCAGTAGTGGCTCTGGGTCAATATGCTTATGTATCAACTGCAGATAATGCAGGAGAATTTAAAGTTATAGATATTAGTAATGATTATAATCCCCAAGTTGTCTTTAGCTATGATTTGCCGACCAATGATGATGCCAGTGATATTACAGTTAATGAAAATGAAGCCTATATTTCTCAGGGTAATAATATGTATTCTTTTAATATTACCAATCCTACGGCTCCTTTATATTTAGACAGTGTTACTACAAGTGATATAATAGCTGAAATACTTGTAGCAGAAAATCATGTCTATATGGCTACTAGAGATGATAATATGGAATTACAGATAACAGACGTTACTAATCCTATTAACATGCAGATAGTTACTCAATATGATTTGCCAGGCTCTTTAAAGGGTTCAGATATTGATGTCCGCGGTACCAGAGTATATATTTCTACAGAAAACAATGGTTCAGGAGAAGAATTATTTCTTTTTGATATTTCTGATCCTTTAAATCCAGTGGCTATAGGGGCTTTTGAAATGGGTGAAACAATTCATTCTTTTTCTATTATAGGTCCTTATGCATTATTAGGTACAAATTTTTTAGATCAAGAATTAGTAATAGTTGATATTAGTAATCCAGGCGTTATGATTAAAGTAGCTGGCTTTGATCTTAAAGGCTATGTTTTAGGTATGTCAGCTAATTGCTCTATTATCTATGCAGCTACTTCAAGTAATGAAGCAGAGTTTTTTATTATCTCTACGGAAGTAGTAGATTGTAATTATGCTGATTATGGAATTTTAGAATCTTCCACTTATGATACTGGCAGTAGCGAGGTAACATATAATTGGATTGCCTGGACAGGTACGGCGCCAGAGAATACTAGCATCAGGTTTCAATTAGCTAGTAGCAATAGCCAGTCAGGCCCTTGGAGCTATGTTGGCCCAGACGGTACTAATACCAGTTATTATACAGTGGGTGCTAAAGAATTTATTAACTACAGCAATCATCTAAATCATAGGTATATTCGTTACAAACTATTTTTAGCTAGCCAGGCTGAATTTACAGTACCTATCTTAGAGGAAATAACCATTAGTTATACTGTAAATTAATGATATTAAAAAATACAAAAGGATTTACTTTAATTGAGATACTGATTTATTTATTTATAACCGCTATGTTGTTATTAGCTATAGCTAGTTTAATAGTTAATACTTTTAATGCTCGCAAGCAATTAAAAGCTTCTGACTTATTAAATCATAATGCTATCTTTATTAATAATTATTTAAGCAATCGTATTCATAATGTTGATCTAATAGATGATGTTAGTCCAGATCCAGAACAAATTATTTTCTATACCTCAACCTCTACTCGTTTTAGTATAGCAGTAGAGAATGACGATTTTGTTTATCGTGAAACAGAATATACAGAAGGAGGCTTTCCTGAACAATCAAGCGCTGATCCAATTATACTTAATTCAGCCGAAGTAAAAGCTTCTAGTTTTGTTTTAACCGCTATGGCTGATAATTATGGTACTGGTAATAAAGGAGTAAATATTAGTTTTACTTTAACTATTGGTATGGCAACTTATCCCTATAGTTATATTGGCAGGGATTTTAATACTTTTATATCAATTAGATGAAGATATTTAAATCACAACAAGGAGCTATCGCTATTATTGCCGCTATTGTCGTAGCTGGAGGCATTCTTTCTATTGCCTTATCATCAATTTTAATTGCTTTAAATAACAGACATACAGTTATATCCTTCTCAGAATCTTTACAAAGTTTTTATGCAGCTGAAAGTGGTGTGGGAGAAGCATTATTACAGCTTAGACGAGAACCTTCTAATTTTGTATTTAGAGAAATGACAGTAGGAGGAGTAATAGTTACTAGTGAGTTTATTGAAGAAGAAGGAGGAGCTTGTAATTCACCATCAGAATGTCAATATGTACCAGATAGTGGCTGGTGGGCAGAGTATTTTAATTATTCAGTTAATCATCCGGACATGGAAGTTTTTCCTATTCCTGGTCCTACACCTGATCCCACTGAACATGATTGGTATGATGATACTTACAAAACTAATGAGCAAGTAGATGCTAATTTAGAATTTTTAACTAGCCAGTGGTTTCCTTATGACGGTAGTATTTGGGAAAACAAAGAAGGCTACGCGCATGATTATCATTTTGGTGTACATTGGCGAGCTAAAGTAACAGTAGCTACAGCAGGAGACTATAGTTATAGTTTAACTTCCAATGATGATGCATGGGTATTATTAAACGGTTTAGTAGTAGTTAATAATAGTGGCGTTCATACAGCTTCTACTCAAACAGGTAATATATCATTATTAAGTGGTGATAATTCAATAGATGCATACTTTGCTGAAAGACATACGCCAGATTCAGGCTTTTTTTTTAATTTTGATGATCCTAATTTAGTTATTACTCCATGGCCAGAAGGTTGTGGGGAAGATTTAGAATGCAGTTCTAATATTCTAGCTACAGCTAGTACTACTAAAGCAGCTAGAAAAGTAAGGTATACTTGTAATAATGATATTGCTAATTGTTACTGGCGTGAATTAGTGCCTTAGGTTGTATATATAAAGTAAAACCCCACACTGTTGAGTGTGGGGTTTTTGGTTAGCATAATTTTGCTACTACTTGGTAGAGTTTGTGACCCATTAGTCTGTCTACCCTAACTTCTTTAAGCACCCCTCCTGTGCGATCTTCATAAGTACGATAGATGGTGTTGCAGATTAAGATGACCACAAAAAGAGTATCATCTTCATCGCCTATATTTCTTTTCCAACCATCTATAGTAACACAAACTGGATGAGTCACACAGCCTAGTACCTTGTATACCTTGAATTTGTTGATTTGCTTTTCAGCATTACCTTGCAAAGTGCTGCCTGAGGCTAATATATCGTCACGCATGCAACACCAGGATCCTTTGAGGATTTCTTTGCTGGCTACAACAATTTTAACACCATGTCTTTTAGCTAAAGCTTGGATTTTTCTCAAATCGTGGGCACTAGCTTTAGTAGAAACATCTACCTTGCCAGTTTTTCTTCTTCTTTTAGCGTTGAACGCTATAGCTACTTCAAAACCTCTGGCATTTAGTTCTTTGGCTATCGGTATACAACGTTTGATTGAACCAAGATCAGGAGAATAGAGAAAGAATTTTCTTTTTTCTCTTCTGCTCTGCTCAAGGTATCCAATGAGATTGTTAACATAAACAGAGGTAGGGTCAACAACATGCATTTTTAAGTTTAGAGATCTGGCTGCTTTTACCATTTGTTTAGAATGGGGATCACAGACAATAATCTGCGTTCTTTCGCCACCAGCTCTCTTTATCTTTTCTAAAAAATGAAGTATACGGAAAGCTTCATCTTTTTTTTCAGGATGATCTTGCTGACCATAAGCCATGTATGCAGTAACAACTACAATAGATTTAGCGCCGTATCCATACAACTGTCTTAAGAT
>DAOVVF010000043.1 GCA_030632225.1 Candidatus Parcubacteria bacterium | reverse complement strand
TTTAGATTGAGCTATTGATTGTAATAAATTAGTAGCTTTCTTGTCAGCAAAACCTTCTAGAGGCTCAAAATCTCCTGCTTTTAATCTAAAAATATCAGCTGGTGTAACCACTAGTCCTTTATCAACTAACTGAGCTACTATCTTGTTACCCAATCCTTCTATATCAAAACCTTTGCGAGAAACAAAATGAATAATGCCTTCTACATTCTGACCATAGCACTTCTTGTTAGTACAATAGTAGGCTACCTCACCTGTTTTTTTGCTAACTGCTGAATGACAAGCTGGACATTTCTTCGGAAAAATAAATTTCTTTTCTTTGCCTGTTCTTAATTTAGTTAGAACCTTAACAATGTCTGGTATAATATCACCAGCTTTTTGAATAATAACTGTGTCATTAATTCTAACTCCTAATCTTTTAATTTCATCTTGATTATGTAAAGTAGCTCGAGAAACTGTAGAACCAGCTACTTGAACTGGTTTAAGTATAGCTACTGGTGTTAAGGCTCCGGTTCTTCCTACCTGTACTTCAATATCTAATACCTTAGTAGTTACTTGTTCAGCTGGAAATTTATAGGCTAGCATCCAGCGTTCAGCTTTACCAATATGCCCTAAATTCCTTTCCTGTTTAATATCATTTACCACTAAAACTGCTCCATCTGTTTCATAGGATAATTTCTTTCTTTTCTCTACCCATTTATTTAAATACTTTTCTGTTTCTTTGACATTAACACAGTATTTATTATATTTGCTTGTTTTAAGGCCTAGTTGACTCATTATTTGATGAGCTTGTTCATGTGTCTTTTGTCCAAGGTCTGTTATTAATTCAAAAGCAATACAATCTAATTTCCTGCTAGCTGCTATCTTAGAATCTAATTGACGAATTGAACCAGCTGCTACATTACGTGGATTAGCAAAAAGCGGTAATTTCTTCTTAGCCTGCTCTTTATTAATCCTATTAAACACCTTCTTATCCATTACTACCTCTCCTCTGACTTCTATAATCTTTGGCATATTACTTAAAGGACGCAAAGATAAAGGAATACTTTCAATAGTCTTTAAATTATTGGTCACTTCTTCACCATAGACTCCGTCTCCTCTGGTAGTGCCTCGTTGTAGAATACCATTCTTGTAAGTTAGCACTACTGTTAAGCCATCTAGCTTTAATTCTACAAAATATCCTTTTATCTTTTCCTTAAGTAATTTTTCATTTCTTTCCTGCCAATCAAATATATTCTGAGTATTAAAAGCATCTGCTAAAGATAGTACTTTAGTACTATGCTTAACTTTGACAAACTTATCTAATACTTGTCCGCTAACTCTTTGCGTAGGAGAATCTTTTCTTAATAACTCTGGAAATTCCTTTTCTAAATCAGCTAGCTCTTTTTTTAGTGAGTCTAAAGCACCATCAGATATCTCTTGCTTATCAAGTACGTGATAGAGATAGCGATGATGGCTTACTTCTTTAATTAATTTATCTATTCTTTTTTTGGCTTCTATCTTAATCATTTACTTAACTATATCTTGTTCGGAAAAGATAACATAGCTGAATATATCAGAAACTGGCGCTACAGACGGCACTCTAGCTTCTAAATTATATTTAGAATTATGATACTTACCTTGTGATTGAATATATGTTTCAGATAGAATACCTATTCTAACGCCATCTTTCTTAAGAGCAAAGTCTAAACTACTCACTTCAGCATCTAAAGGCTTAAAAGTAAAATTATAGTACTTGGTAGGTAAAATATTAAAACGAGAAACACTAGTATTACACATATCAAGTCCTTCAGAACAATCACAGACTATGATATCAGTATCAACATATTGATTAGTATAATTATCATTAAAAGAATTAACAGTTACTTCTAGTCTATCAGAGCTATGAGTCGGAAAACAATCATCTATATACCAAGTAATATCATATAAATAGTTTGGCCCTATAGCATCCCATTGCGTAGAACCAACATCTCCGATTGGATCAATAATACTTAAATGAGCTGGAGAGGAAGTACTAACATTAGTAGCTGTATATCCTTCTGCCTGATAACTAGCTGTTAGGACATTAAGGCTGGCATCACTACCTTGCAAATCTTCCTCATTGTCCTCTAAACCTGTAAAAAAAGTAAGATCATCTAAATTACGTCTAGCATATTTTAAATAATACAAAGATTTTTCTAAGCCAGCATCTGCTGCATAAAAAGCAGAAATAGCATTACTAGTATTAGAAGTCATCTTTACTTCGCTAAGAATAACTTTACTTAAAGCTAAAACTGAAACCATCATTAAAGATAGAATCATTAAAGCCATAACCAGGGCAGCTCCTTTATTATTTTGTATATCTTTAATATCCATATTAACGCCTATATATCCTAGATGAAACTGAAGTTTGTAAAGTATACTTAACTTTTTCTTCATCTTTAGATCCAACATATTCTGTTTCCATGACAATAGTTACTACTGGATGTTGATTAACCGGAGTATATGTTCTATCAACAGTATATGGATCTGTGCTAGGAGTTATAATAAACTTAAGTTTATTTACTATAATATTATTTAATCCACCAGATAATAGCCTAGTATAGGTAGTATCTAAACCCCAGGTACAAGTAGTATCATCAAGAGTACAGTCAGTTGGAGTAATATAATATAGTCTGCCACTATACAGTTCATCACGAGAAAAAGCTACTAGAGTCTCATCCTCATGTACTAAAATTATACAATCTGTATTATTGCTATCTAAAATACTATCACAAGTACCATTATTAGAAGGATCAAAGCTATAAATAGCATTACTGCGTATTTCTCTAGCCATAATTTCTAAAACATACTGACTATCATTTAAAAGCTTTTGTGAAGCTTGTGCTCTATTCTGCGCCTTAGAAAAAGCAATATAAATACCAGACATTGCTAAAACTAACAAAGAAAAGATAAAAATAGCTAATAATATCTCTATCAAAGGAATTCCTTGTTTATTTTTTATTAATTTTAATATCTTCTACAATGATATAAATAACTTACTACAGCATTATAATAAGCCTCATTATATCTATTCCAATACATATTAGCTGTTACTTTAATACCTATTTGTTTGTCTGAACAATTACTATGCCCGCCTATAGTTTCAACTAAGGTAGCTTCATTAAGACAAATAGACTCTATTTCTATAGTACGATGCATTAATGTTGCTACACCAGAACCATCATGACTATATAATCCAACACTAGCATCTTGATATATCAACTTATTGTCTGCTGCATAGTCATTACTTGTATTAGATGTAGGTGGAGCATTACCAATATTTAAATAATCTACTTTATAATATCCAACACTATGATCTAAATATTCATTCCAAGCACATAACTGTAATCCGCCAGTACCACTATCACAATCCTCATTAGCTTCCATTCTTAACCAATTACTATCTCTAACATTCTTTATTAATTCTATTCCTTCTCTAGCTAAATTAGCGGCAAAAATTCTATCATAATTCTCATGCACTACTTTTAAATTAGCTAGGGCTAAAGTAAGGGCACCAATAACTCCAACGCTTACTACTCCAATAGTTATAACTACTTCCATTAAGGTAAAGCCAGCACCATTAACGTGGTGCTGGTTCTGAGCGTTATTATATTTTTTACTTAAGCTAAATTTCATAACTACATTTGCCAAATAGGATCTATTGCCAAATAGGATCTATCTCTCCACCGTCTTTTCCATCATCCTCACCCGGATCAGGGGGTGTAAATTCTACATATAATTTACCTAAATTACTTAAAACAGAACCATCTTGTGTCTTTTCACCAACTGTTATTACTCCTCGATAGCCTTTAGCTGGGTAACCTGGTCCTGGATCTTCAACTACCATTACATACCTAGAATTATTTATAGTCATATCTGTACTAATTTCATTCTCTGAAATAAAATTGAAATACAAATATATTCTTTTTTTATTAAATGAATCTAGTAAATCAAAGCTAGCATCAGCAAAAACAACTTCATCTGCAATTAATTTATCTTCAAGGGAATCATAGCCAGTGTTATCACCGGAGTCAGCATACAACCTATACTTAATTCTTTCACCAGATCTATTGATATAAATACCATAGCCACCTGGTGGATAAACAGGACTAGCACCGCCCATATCAAAGGTAGCTCTAGAAGTAGCCATATTTCTAATTATCCTCAAATCAATTAATAATTGTTCTGTAACTTGCTCTACTTCATCCTTTTTGTCAGCCTGAATATTAGTGTAATATACTACAGAGATAATAACCATGATAGCAATCACAACAAGTAATTCAATAAGAGTTAAACCTGACTGACTTTTTAATCTCTTAAACATATAATTTAAATTAATAATATATAAATAAAGACCAATACCAACCAACTATCTGTGAACCATATAACAGAGTAAGAAAAGTAGCTAGAGTAAGAAAAGTACCAAAAGCTACTTTATCACTTAAATGCTTTTTACCACTAGATAAAAGAATAATACCAAAAAAGCTGCCTAGAACATAAGCTAAGAATAAAGCTACTAATATATCAGGCCAGCCTAATAAGACACCCATTAGCAAGCCTAAACGTATATCTCCACCACCTATCCATCGTCCTTTTGAAACTAGGAATTGTATTAAGAAAAATCCTCCACCAATAATAGCTGCTAATAACATATTTAACCAGCTAATACCTAATAATATACTAGCTATAAAAGCAACTATAATAGCTGGTAAAACTACTTTATCTAGAATTAAATAATATTTAAAATCATAGACAAAAATAATAATTAACCATGCAGACATTATCCACCAATAAATCAATATGAATAAATCTGTAAAGCCTATAAAATAAATATTTAGCTCAGGTACTATTTTAAGAAAAACTAAAGTAAAAACTACTCCAGTGGCTAATTCTACTAAAGGATATTGTTTGGAAAAACGATGCTTACAATATCTACACTTGCCATTAAGATACAAATAACTAAATAATGGCACTAAATCCTTAGCATGTAATTTATGCCCACAGAATAGACATTTGGAAGAGCCTTTGACAAAATCTTCCTGCCGATGCAAACGATAGATAACTACGTTTAAAAAACTACCGACAAGTAGACCTAGAATAAAAATAAAAACTACTATCATAGTAGCTTTATTATAACATAAATAGTAATTTCTAATCTAGTCCTCTGTACACCTCATAGACATACCAGTAATTAATTGGCAATTACCCCCTTTATCAAGATCCCAAGCCTGCCAAGAATTATCTAAACTAAAGTTAATAACATAGTTATCTTTGTTACTGGCATAAATAGCTGATTTAGCCCAATCAAAATCTCTTTTAAAATATACTTCATTACCTGCCTTATTAATACCATTTTCAGTAATAACATTAATAGTATTAATAT
>DAOVVF010000049.1 GCA_030632225.1 Candidatus Parcubacteria bacterium | reverse complement strand
ACAGGTATACCAGGTACTGTTGGTGGAGCAGTCAGAGGTAATGCTGGTACCTATGGTTTAGCTATGTCTAAAGTAGTTAAGAAAGTTAAATATCTAGATGAATCATACAAGTTAAGAGAAATGACAGCTGATCAATGTAAATTTAACTATCGTCATTCTATTTTCAAAGAAAAGAAATATATTATTCTAGAATTAGAGTTAGAACTAGCCAAAGGTAATATAGAGGAGTCTAGAAAGATTGTTAAAGAAAGATTAAAGTACAGGCAAGAAACTCAACCTAATCAGCCTTCTGCAGGCTGTATATTCAAGAATATTCCTTTTGATGATATTAATTTACCTAAATTAAAAGCCAGAGGTATAAATATTGATAAGTTTCAAAAATTTAAGAAAATACCAGCTGGTCATTTAATAGAAAGAGCTGGTTTAAAAGGACAGAGTATGGGAGATGCACAAATATCTGAATTACACGCTAATTATATTATTAACAAAGGTAATGCTAAAGCTGAACAAGTAGTTATGTTGATAAGTTTTATCAAACAGCAAATACGTACTAAATACAATATTCAGCTAAAAGAGGAGGTACAATTAATTATTTAAAAAGAAGAAGCCGCTAATTTTATTTAGCGACTTCTAGATGAATGTTGTTCCCGTTATTTTTTGTCAACAGGGACAGTACCCTCACCCAGGCAAATTGGGCAACGTTCAAGGGTAGCTGTGTAAGGCAGGCTCTGGCAGTAACATAGGTCACTTAATTCTGGGGGAACCTTACCAGTACCACGGCATTTATCGCACCTTTTGACTTGAGCGTCCATTATCTTCTCCTTTGTTTTAAGGGCTTATTGTCAATTTTTAAATTACGAATATTATATATTAGCATATTTAAACAATTTTGTCAAGAGTAAATGGTATAGTTTGTAACCCTTATTTTCTTGACATTGTCAAAAAAATCTGTATAATATAGGGGCATTAATAATTAAATGATTATTAAATATAATTGTATTATTTAAAGAAAATTAGTATTTAACCACTGGGTTATCAGTGATTTTCTTTTTTATATGAATAAATGAGTCAAGAAGAAGCTAAAGTCAATAAAAAAGGCTTTCTGGAAATGGACGGGGAGGTAATAGACCTTTTACCTAATGCCAGCTTTAAAGTCATGTTGGAAAATGAGCATGAGATTTTAGCTCATCTCTCTGGCAGAATGAGAATGCATAGAATACGTATTTTACCAGGTGATAGGGTGACTATTGAAATGAGTCCATATGATATGACTAAAGGAAGAATTATATATCGTAAATAATTATGAAAGTAAGAGCATCAGTCAAGAAAATGTGTAAAGATTGTAAGATTGTTAGAAGAAAAAACAGGGTAGTTTGTATTTGCAAAAATCCTAGACATAAACAAAGACAAGGTTAATTAAATTATATGGCAAGAATATCAGGTATAAACATTCCAAATGATAAAAGAGTAGAGGTTGCTTTAACGTATATCCATGGTATTGGTTTAACAACTTCTCAGAAAGTTTTAAAAGATCTTAATATTGATTTTAATGTTAGAGTTAAAACTTTAACAGAAGACCAAGTAAATCAATTAAGAAAAAAGATTGAAGTAATGAATATAGAAGGTAGTCTTAAAAGAGAAAAGATTGCTAACATTAAACGTTTGAAAGAAATTAGAGCATATAGAGGTCTTAGACATGTTAAAGGCTTACCTACAAAAGGACAAAGAACTAAAACTAATTCTAGAACAGTAAGAGGTAATAAACGTGTAACTATGGGTAGTGGTAAAGTTGCATCTGCTCAAAAGACATAACAATATGAAGAAAGTTAAATCAAAAAAGAAAGGCAAAAAGATAATTAAACAAGGTCAAGCATATATACAAGCTACCTACAATAATACTATTGTTACTTTAGCTGATGCGCAGGGTAATGTTTTAGCCTGGTCTTCAGCCGGTGTTAACGGTTTTAAAGGACCTAAGAAAGCTACTCCCTATGCTGCTGGTATAATTGTCAGAAATGTAACAGAAAAAGTAAAAGACTATGGCTTAACTGAAGTAGAAGTATTTGTTAAAGGAGTCGGAGCTGGTAGAGAAGCTGCTGTTAGAGCTTTACATGCTAATGGAATAACTGTTACTAGTATTAAAGATATGACACCAATACCACATAATGGTTGTCGTCCTAAGAAACCAAGAAGAGTATAATAATATGGCCAGAAATTTAAAACCAAGACATAAAGCTAGTCGTAGATTTGGAGAAAATGTAGCTGATACAGTTAAATCTCCTTTAGCTAAGAAACCATATAAATCAGGTGTTCATGGTGCTAAGAAAACTTTTGCCAAAGTTTCTGAGTATGGACGTCAATTAATGGAAAAGCAAAAAGCTAAAGCTATTTATGGTATTTTAGAAAGACAATTTGTCTTAACTTTTAACAAAGCACAGAAAATGACTGGTGATGTTTCTAATAATCTATTAATTCTTTTAGAAACACGTTTAGATAATGTAATCTTTAGAGCTGGTTTTGCTCCTACTAGAAGGTTGGCTCGTCAATTAGTAAACCATGGTCATTTTACTATTGATGGCAAAAAAACAGATATTCCTTCATACACTGTTAAAACAGGTCAAGTTATTAAAGTTAAAGATAATAAAGTAGCTAAAGGCTATTGGAAAGATTTAAATGTTGACAAGAAAGATAAAGAAACCAGAGAAGTTCCAGGTTGGTTAGTAGTAGATAACAAGAGTTATACTGTGACTATAGGTGGTATACCTAATGAGAATGAATTACCAAAGAATATTGAAACTCATTTAATTGTAGACTTTTATTCAAGATAAAATAAATAACTATAATAAAGCAATGACAAAAATTACATTACCAGAGAAAATCTCTATCAAGGATTTAAAAGATAATCATTATCAAATAGTGATTGAACCTTTTTATCCTGGATTTGGAGTAACAGTTGGTAATTCTTTAAGGAGGGTTTTGCTATCATCCTTAGAAGGATCTGCAGTTACTTCTTTTAAAATTGATAAAGCTAAACATGAATTTGATTCTGTAGACTATATTAAAGAAGATCTAGTAGAAATAATGCTGAATCTTAAGAAATTAAGATTAAAATCATTTTCTGCAGAACCAGTTAAGTTAAATATTGAAGTTAAGGGTGCTAAAATAGTTACATCAGCTGATATTAAAAAGAATGCTGATGTAGAAATTATTAACACAGATTTAATAATAGCTACTTTAACTGATAAACAAGCTGAATTAAAGATGGAAATTACTGCAGAACAAGGTATTGGCTATGATGCTGTTGATCAAAGAGATGAAAAAGAAAAGTTAGAAATAGGTAATGTAGCTATAGATGCAAGTTTTTCACCAGTATTAAATGTTGGTTACAATATAGAACATGTTCGTGTTGGTGAAATGACTAACTATGAAAAGCTAACCATGGATATGGTAACTGATGGAACTATTGATGCTAAAGAAGCTTTAAGTAAAGCAGCTGCATTGTTAGAAGAGCAATTTACTTTTTTCATAATTAAAGAAGAGCCAAAAGAGAAAGAAAAGAAAGAAGAAGAGCCAAAAGAAAAAAAGACTACTAAGAAAACTACTAAGAAAGATAAGTAATGAAACACCGTAAGAAAACAAAGATATTAGATAGGGCTAAAGCTCCTCGAGAGGCTATGTTGAAGAACTTAGCTACTTCTATAATACTTTACGAATCTGTTAAAACTACAGAAGCTAAAGCTAAAACTGTTAAGCCAATGCTAGAAAAGTTAATTACCAGAGCTAAAGTCAAATCTGTATACAACAAACAGCAGTTAAATAGAGTATTGAAGGATAAGAAAGCAACTCAGAAAATGTTAGATGTAATAGGTCCTAGATACAAAGAAAGAAAGGGAGGCTATTGTCGTATAATTAAAATGAGTCAAAGACAGGGAGATGGTGCTAAAATGGCTCAGATAGAATTAGTAAAATAACATGGAAAGAAAGACACATAAAATAGATGCAAGTAAGAAAATAGCTGGCAGATTAGCTTCAGAGATTGCTATATTACTACAGGGAAAGAATAAAGCTAGTTATGAACCACATATAGACTGTGGTGATATTGTTGAAGTAACTAATGTTAAAGATATTAAATTTTCTGGTAAGAAGTTAGATACTAAAGTATATTACAGAACTACAGGGTATCCTTCTGGTATTAGAACTAAGGAATTAAAAGATTTAATAGTTAAAGATCCAGCAGATGTCTTAAGAAGAACAATATATAATATGCTTCCTAAGAACAAGCTAAGAAATAATATGTTAAAAAGGTTAATAATTAAGTAAGATGAGTCCAGTAACTAAAAAAGCAGATTATATTCCAGCTGTCGGTAAAAGAAAAACCGCTATAGCTAGAGTTAGAATATTATCAGAAAAATCAAATTCTACTAAGATAGTAATTAATGAAAAAGATTACAAAGAATATTTTCCTTCAGTAGAAGAACAAGAAAATATTCTTAAACCATTAAAATTAACTGGAAAAGATAAAATATCCATTTCTGTTAAAGTACATGGTGGTGGTAAAAGAGGACAAGTAGATTCTGTTCAACATGGTATATCAAGAGCTTTATTAAAAATAGATGAAGAATTCAGAACTGCATTAAAGAAAGAAGGGTTGTTAACTAGAGATTCAAGAAGAAAAGAAAGAAAGAAACCTGGTTTAAAGAAAGCTCGTAAAGCTCCACAATGGAGTAAACGTTAATCAAAGCCCCTTCTCAGGGGTTTTTTGATTGTGGATAAGTAATTTTTGACAATATATATTACTATGATATCATTTAGTTTATGAAACAAATGTCACATACAAATAACTATTTCTTTTTTAGATGGTTTTTCAGAAGAGACTAGTTCTTGTGATATTTAATTAAAGTTTAGAATATAGATATTATGTAACTGGTCTCTTCAAGAGAAACCAGTTTTTT
>DAOVVF010000006.1 GCA_030632225.1 Candidatus Parcubacteria bacterium | reverse complement strand
TAGAAGCTGAAGACTTTCCTTTAATTCCTGATGTGGTTAGAGAAAATGAAATAGAACTATCTTCTGGTGATTTAAAGAAAGCACTACAGCAAGTTATGCCGGCTGCTTCACTAGACTCTTCTCGAGTAGAAATCAATGCTGTTAATTTTAATTTCCAAACAGACCAACTAACTTTAGCGGCCACTGATAGCTATCGTTTGGCTGAGAAGAAAATTAAGATTGCTAACGGTAAAGAACATAATTTAATAATTCCCCTAAAGACATTGCAAGAATTAGCTAGAATATTAAGTGAACAAGGTGATCAAACAATAAAGATTTACTTAAATGAAAATCAGATTATGTTTGTTTTTGATGGAGTTGAATTAATTTCCAGAGTAATAGATGGTAAATACCCCGACTATTCTCAAATAATTCCTTCTGAGTTTATTACAGATATTAAGTGCGACATTGCTAAGTTTGTACCAGCTATTAAATCAGTAGCTTTGTTTTGTAAACAAGGCATTAATGATATACGCTTGAGCTTTGATGCTAAAAAACAGGAAATAGTAGTAGCTACCACCTCTTCTAATACGGGTAATTCTATAGCTAGAGTATCTGCTGAAGTAAAGGGTGAAAATAGTGATATTGTTTTTAACCACAGATACCTGCTAGATGGTTTGAGTAATATAAATAGTAGCGACGTGTTGATTAAGATAAATAGTAATACTTCTCCTGGCTTACTACAGCCAACAGATAGCCAGGATTATATTTACCTAGTCATGCCTATTAGGCAGTAAGTAATTATAGAAAAGAGCATTCTTCTATTAAGAACCCCCATTTTTTTGTTTTTTGTCAATCTACTTTGCCAACTTGTCTAAAATTTGCTATAATAAAAAATACCTTGAAAACCTTAGGGTTTTTAAGATAAAAAACATTAATTTGCCTTATACACAAAGGTAGACCAAAAGACATCCTTGCGCGATTGGGGTGTTTTTTGGTTATTTTGACTTAAGTTTTCTACAGGTATATAATATAAACAACCATCTAGTTCTTTGATAAAGCTTAAGATTGCTGTGGAGTGTCATCATGGATAAACATACTTCATCCTACCTTTCGCCCACCCGTTGTCTTTAGTCCACAGCTCAGGGGCCGAGGATCCTTTCACGCTTCACAGCGATCTTTTTTAAACTCCTACCTAGGTAGGAGTTTTTGTTTGACAAAAGAGCTTGTCTAATCTAAAATATATTTAATAAGTTCTTTTCGGAGTCACTGTAAGTATTAATTATAATTAAATCGCTGGAGCGGCGGGCCAATAGGATTCTTAGGCATTTGCAGCCGATGCAAAATTAGGGGTATCATCCTCCACGCTGCTGACCACATCCTGAGTGTGGATAAGAGTCCTACGCTTACTTACAGTGACTCCCTTTCTACAAAACCTCTGTCAACAGACAGGGGTTTTATTTTACCCCTAACTCTGGTAATATAAGGCTATGATAGCATATCTAAAAGGTCAGATTTTAAAGAAAACCCTTAAATCAATCATTGTTTTAAGTGGGGATGTTGGTTATGAGGTTTTTTTAACTCCTAAGCATTTAGAACAAGCTAAACAAGAAGAAGAAGTAAAGCTATTTGTTCATAGTCATATCAAAGAAGACGCTTTTGATTTATATGGTTTTAAAAGTGTGGAAGAATTAGATTTTTTTAGAAAAGTAATTTCTGTTTCTGGAGTTGGTCCTAAGAGTGCCTTAAGTGTTTTAGCTTTAGCAGAGGTTAGTGATTTAAAAAGAGCTATTAGTGGTGGGGATGCCTCTTTTCTACAAAAGGTATCTGGCATTGGTAAAAAGACAGCTGAAAGACTAGTCTTAGAACTTAAAGAAAAATTCATTAATGATATAAGTGGTTCAACGAGTGTTAGTAGTGGTGATGAACAATTAGCTCAAGCTTTAGTATCTTTGGGCTACAGAGATTCAGAGGCTAGAGATATTATACAACAGATGCCAACAGCAGAGGGTGATTTAAGTACTCGTTTGAAAGAAGCTTTAAAATTTGTTCCCAAATAAATGCAATTAATTGCGGAAAAGAAAAATTATGACGCTTTTCTAAATGCCAGATTTGTTTCTGGTAGTTTTTTACAGAGTAGTATTTGGCAGGATTTTCTTAAAGAGCAGGGTCTTAATTTTTGGCAGACAGCTGTAGTGGATAATAATCAAACTATTGCTGTTTGTTTGTTCTATGAAAATAAACTACCCTTTGGTAAAAGCTATTTATACTCTCCCAAAGGACCAGTTATATCTGACGCACTATCTGTAGAACAAAAACAAGAAGTCTTAGCTTTAATATTATCTAAATTAAGAGACACTACTATTGCTACTAAACAATATCAAGAGATTTTCTATCAACTAGAACCAGCTGAAGACATACTATTACCCAAAGAACTAATTAAAAGTGATGATATTCAACATAGAGACTCTTGGGTATTAGACATTGATAAATCTGAAGCAGAACTACTAGTTAAGATGCACGCTAAAACTCGTTACAATATTAATTTAGCTAAGAAGAAAGAAGTTAAGATTAGATTTAGTACTAAAGAAGAAGATTTAAAATACTTTTTAGAATTAATTAAACAGACAGCAGCTAGAAATCAGATCTCGGTTCATTCTGATTATTACTATACCTTGTTGTTTAAGACGTTAATAAAACATAAGGCAGGACAAATATGTTTGGCAGCAGTAAAAGATAAAGTAGTAGCCGCTAATTTAATTATTAGGTTTGGCAAAGCTGTTACTTATTTACACGGTGCTTCAGATTATTTTTTTAGATCATATATGGCTCCTCAGCTATTACAGTGGGAAACTATTAAGCAAGCTAAAGAGTTGGGCTACACTATTTATGATCTGGGGGGAGTAGCTCCTAGCGATGGCTCTAAAGCTAAGTGGGTAGGCTTAACTCGCTTTAAACAAAGCTTTGGCGGACGCTTGCTAAGTTCACCAGGATCATATAGTCTAATCTACAATACAGGATGGTATAATTTATATAAATTAGCTAAGACAATAAAACAAAGATGAGTAATAAAGTGTTAATTTCTGCGGCAGGAAGAGGTACTAGAATGCTGCATCTATCAAAAGACAAGCCTAAGCATTTAATCAAAACAAACGGTAAGCCCTTTTTATATTATTTACTTAACAATCTAAAAGAAGCTGGCTTTACAGAAGCTATTATGGTAGTTGGTTACAAAAAAGAAATGATTGATGACTTTCTCAAGAACTACAATGGCCAGTTTAATGTCACTATTATCAATCAGTTCGAAGTACTAGGAGAAGACCAGTATGGTACAGCTTGTCCAGTTAGATGTGTTAAGGATCTCTTAGAGAATGAAAACTTTTTAGCTATCTATGGAGACAACCTATACTCTGTTGAAGATTTAGAAGCTTTTAACGAAGTGATTAGTGATGATTACTGCTATATTGCTGGCTTACCTCATGAGCAGCCACAGAATTACGGAGTATTACAAGTTGATGACAAGGGTATGCTAAAAGAAATTATTGAAAAGCCTAAAAATCCTCATGGTAATTTAATTAACACTGGTTTGTATAAGTTTACACCAGAGGTTTTTGATTATTTAGACAAGATTGAATTATCGCCAAGGGGAGAATATGAATTAACTGATGTCATTAGTCTCTTAGCTAAACAAGGCAAAGTTAAAGTCAAAGATTTAAAAGGCATTTGGTTAGATTTTGGCAAACCCGAAGATATATCTAAAGTAGAAAATTATTTAAATGGGAATAGCAAAGGAAATTATTAAAAAATTTATTCCTAGTCAGCTATTATTAAGCTATCATTTATTCTTAGCTAAGTTGGCTGCTTTTTACTACTCTAACCCCAGCAACAAGTTAATAGTAATTGGTGTGACTGGTACTAATGGTAAAACAGCTACGGTTAATTTTATCGCTCAATATTTAGAATGTTTAGGCAAACAAGTAGGCTTAAGCTCTACGGTTAATTTTAAGGTGGGTAAAAAGGAATGGTTAAATGATAAAAAGATGACCATGCTGGGTCGTTTTCAAACACAGAAACTATTAAAGCAAATGGTTAGTGGTGGTTGTCAGTATGTGGTGGTTGAAACTTCTTCCCAGGGCATAGAGCAATTTAGGCATAGCGGTATTAATTATGATCTAGTTATTTTTACTAATTTAACTCCAGAGCATATTGAAGCCCATGGTAGCTTTGATAATTACAGGGCTTGTAAAGAAAAACTATTTGAACATTTAAGTAAGAGTAAGCACAAAAGAATTAATGGACAACAAATAAAAAAGACAATTATCTCTAATGCTGATGATCAGGAAACAGATAGATTAAGAAAATACAAGGTAGATAAATTTTTAACTTATGGTTTTGCCAATAAAGCTGATTATCAAGGTTCAGAATTATCTTTAGATAAAGGTCTAGTAAATTTTAAATTTAATAACCAAGTTATTAAAAATAATTTACTAGGTAAGTTTAATGGCTATAATATTCTAGCTAGCTTAGCTGCACTAAAAGCTTTAGGCTTAAGTGCTGAGAAATGTCAGTTAAGAGGTGTGCCAGGTAGACAGGAGTTTATAGACCAAGGACAAAACTTTAAAGTGTTAGTTGATTATGCTCCTGAGCCAGAAGGATTAAAACAGTTATACGGTGCCTTAAAGGAAGTGCCAAGAAAAAGATTAATTCATATTTTAGGCTCTTGTGGTGGTGGACGTGACAAAGCTAGACAACCTATTCTAGGTAAATTAGCTGGGCAAGAAGCAGATATAGTTATTGTTACCAATGAAGATCCATATGATGATAATCCAATGGAAATTGTAGACAATGTAGCACAAGGAGCTGAACAAGCTGGTAAAGAATACAACAAGAATCTCTTTAAGATATTAAATAGAAGAGAAGCTATTAAAAAAGCTTTAAAATTAGCCCAGAAAGATGATTTGGTACTTATAACAGGTAAGGGAGCCGAACAAGCTATTTGTGTTGCTCACGGCAAAAAGATTCCTTGGGATGATAGAAAAGCAGTCAGAGACATTTTACAAAATTCATAAATTAGCTATAATATATATTGCGCTTAATTATATGAAGCAGAATAAAAACAAATTAATAGTAAGCATTTTAATAACAGGCCTATTTGTATGTTCTGTGTTGGGTTGTGTTTTTGCTCTTCAAAACTCTACAATGATGCACGGTGAGCACTCTAGTTCTATTGCTCAATGTTGTAATATGGACCAGGTCTTTGGTGGCACCATTCATAACATGCCTTCTATTTTAGGTAATAATGTTTTTCAGATATTATTGTTGTTAGGAGTAGGTTTATATATTTTTCTTAAAGATAATTACACAGAACATAGTTTTACTAAAGCTTACTATTACAAGATAAGAGATAAACACGGAGGCTTTAAATTGTTTTGTTATTTTATTTTACTTTTTAGTAAAGGGATACTTCACCCTAAAATTTATTAGTTTTTTATAATACCTTACTTTATGTTGTTACTAATTTTTAAGTAGGGTTTTTTAATATCTAAAAAATTTAATAATAAATATATGGAAGAATATAAACAAAAAGGATTTATGCAAAATTTGAATCCTAAGAGTGCTTTTAAGATAGGGTTACTAAGTGGCCTAGCTATTATGTTTGTCATTGGTTTTTTTACCTTGCTAGGATTTATGTTAAACAAGGGAGATAAAGTAGTAGCTTACAACAGTGGTAATAACAACAACGGTAGTCCAACAGCGCCTGCTCCACAGCCATCAGGCACGGGCAATATAAATTTAAAGCCAGTTGATAATAATGACTGGATAAAAGGTGATAAGAATGCCAAGATAAGTATTGTAGAATTTTCTGACACAGAATGTCCGTTTTGCAAAAGGTTCCACAGTACTATGCAGCAAGTAGTTGATGAATACGATGGACAAGTTAATTGGATCTACCGTCATTTTCCTTTAGTCTCTCTTCATTCTAAAGCTCCTAAAGAAGCTGAAGCTACAGAATGTGCTGGTGAATTAGGTGGCAATGATGGTTTCTGGGCATACATTGATCGTTTATTTGAAGTCACACCCACTAATAATGGTTTAGACTTAAATCAATTACCAGTTATTGCTCAAGATGTTGGCCTAGATGTAAACAAGTTTCAAGAATGTTTAGATTCTGGTAAATATGCTAACAAAGTACAGGATCATCTTAAACAGGCTCAAGCTGCTGGTGGTAGAGGAACACCATACAGTATTATTGTAGCTGGTGATAAAAAGATACCTTTAAATGGTGCCTTGCCTCTTGAACAAATAAAAAGCATGATTGATCCCTTATTATAATCATATGAAGCTAAAAAAATATTTTTGGGTTCCTCTACTCTTTGTCTTTGTTCTGGCTATAATAATCATCCCCTTTTTACCAAGTAAACAAGTATCTGCTGCAAAAAAGGTGATTGTTTACAAGTCCCCAACTTGTGGTTGTTGTGTTAACTATATCTCTATGCTTGAGAAGAGAGGTTATGATGTAGAAATCATAGCTACAGAAGATATGTTAAGTGTTAAAAAACAATATGGCATCTCACCAGAAATGGAGAGTTGTCATACCTCTATTTTTGACGACTATGTAGTAGAGGGACACATACCATTTAAAGTGGTGGATAAATTATTAGAAGAAAAGCCAGACATCAAAGGTATAGCTTTGCCTGATATGCCAGCTGGTTCACCAGGTATGCCAGGTTTAAAAAGTGGTCCCTTCACTATCTACGCTTTATCTGACAATGGATATAGTGTCTATTTAGAATATTAATTAAAGATTATGAAAAAAAGTATTTTTAAATGGTTTTTAGTAAGTGTAATTGCTGTAGTGATAACTACAGGAGGTATATTAATGTTACCTAGTCAGAATGATCATGGTAGTATGTCCATGGATGAGCATAGATTAGTATTTTTAGAACAACGTGATAATATTGTTCATAATTTAATTACCGAAGGAGACTATGCTTGCTGTTTAGAAAAACCTTGTATGTATTGTATAGAAAAAACTCCTGGTCATGGTGAAGGAGCTACTTGTAGTTGTTTAAGTGATATTATGAATGGAGAACATCCCTGTGGAGAATGTATTGGTGAAATATTAGAAGGGCATGGTAATAAATATATCTCAAAGTATTTTGCTACAGCTGTTGCGGAAGAAGTAGGAGAACAGCATCTGGGTACTATTAAACAGATTATTACTGAAAAATACGATATTAGTTTAGACGAACAGATCTAAAAAATTAAATTAGATTTTTACATTATTTTACTGTACTATGTGGGTATGGCTACTTTGGTTTTGTTAATATCCTAATGTACAGAATAAAAATGAAACAAAAGATAAATAATTTTGGTTTTACTCTTTTAGAGCTATTATTAGTTATAGCTATTGTTGGTATTATTTCTTCTTTGACAGTAATTAGTTTGAATGAAGCTAAAAATAAAGCTAAGGCTGCTAAGATAGCTCAGGAGATAGACCAGATGAGAATAGCTTTTCGTATTTGGATGGATGAGCATGGACATTGGTTATCTGAGTGTGAGATACAAAATATTTATGATGGAGTAAATGGTGTAGATGCTAGATTTTGTGAAGGAGGAGAATATCCAGATGGTTCAGGCTCTTGTACTTTAAGTAGGGGTTGTAGTAATGATGCTGAACCAACTATTCGTTGGTTTATTACCAACACTAGCTTTGGTGAATACATAAGTGACCCCAATGCTATAGCTTTAGAATATGAGTATGATAATGATGGAGATGACCAGCCAGTGGACGAGAATGGTTGTGTACCCTCTGTAAAACCATACCTATCAGCCAGTTTCTATATACAGGGCTTAGATTACATTGAAAGAGTTGATAAACTATTAGATGGAGGAGATGGACAAATATGCGGTAGATTTATGTGGTCAAACGATTCTTTAAATAGGGGTATTTGGAAACTTGGTTATACTGTTTATGAGTTTTAGGTAGTTCAATTCTCGTTAGGGACCCCATCAAAGAATCATTCCATTAGGGATGGTTTTTTGATTTGAGGGAAAAAAAGAAGCCCGTAAGGTTTGAACCTTGAACGGACTTCCTCTAGTATTTGGTGTGTTGGAGTTGCCATTATGAGGTAGTGACGAATTTCCAGAGCTTGGCGATGAAGGCATCCTTGACAGTATATTGACTGTCCGTGTCCTTCTTGAGAAGGCCGTCTGTGACCAACTGATCCAGTACCGTTTCGTAGCGAGGACCCAGTGGATGGCCAGAGGATTTGCAGACCCCTTCGAAGGTGAAGGGTCGCCAGCTACTGCTTGTTCGGGACATGGCGATAATGGAGCAGGCAACCGTTTCTTTATCGCGACTTGCAAAGTCGCTGTTGGCTAATCTCTTTGAGATGTCAATGTCCCATGGTGATAATTGTTCCTTAAGCATCTTGTCTCCTCTTCTCAGATTGAATTTTGATATGTTCTCCCTACAATAAATCTACGGTAACTAAACATTATGTACTGATTAATATAGTATTATATTCCAAAAAGCCCTAGTTTGTCAACTATACAATGATTTAGGGTTCCGAACTCACCCCTTAAGGGACCCCATAAATTGTGGATAACTTGTAGGTAAATTGCTTAAATTGTGTATAATTTTAGCTTAGTTAAGGCAAAAAGTATTTATTATTTGACAATTGTAATAAAATATATATAGAGAAAAAATAGCTAAGATTAGCTATTTTTTTGTATTTTTAAGCTAATTTTACTCCTTAAAACTCTAAATCCTTGACAAGAGCCTTAATTTTTGATAGAATCAAGCCATGAATTTTTTTCAGACTACTCTATTTTAGTCTAAAAATAAGTAAATAACTGACCTGCAAAAAAGAGGTGAGTTTATTTTTTTGTGCTGTTAACTTCCCAAAATATAACAAAAAGACATTTTATAACTAATTAGCCCTAAATTAGTAGAATCTTTATGCCCCAAACAAAAAGTTCTGAGCCTCGCAGATCTTTTACTGAATTGCAAGAAGCAATCCCTCTTACAGATCTTATTGAAGTACAAAAAAAGTCATACGACTGGCTTTTTAAAGATGGCTTAAAAGAATTATTTGATGAAATTTCTCCAATCAAGGATTTTATCGGTCGTGATCTAGAATTATATTTGCAAGATTACTTCTTAGACGAACCTAAGTTTGATGAAGTAACTGCTAAGAATAAGAATATTACTTACGAAGCTCCTTTAAGGGTTAATATTCGCTTAGTTAATAAAAGAACTAATGAAGTTAAGGAACAGGAAATATACTTAGGCGATTTTCCTCTAATGACAGACAGAGGTACTTTTATTATTAACGGTGTAGAAAGAGTTGTTGTTTCTCAGTTAATTCGTAGCGCTGGTGTTTTCTTTACTTCAATGCCAATCAGAGGCAGGAAATATTATGGAGCTAAGGTTATTCCTAATCGTGGTGCTTGGTTAGAATTAGAAACAGATGCTAATCATGTTATTTATGTAAAGATTGATCGTAAAAGAAAAGTACCGATAACTGCTTTACTAAGAGCTTTTGGTTATACTACTGATGAAGAGCTTATAGACCTATTCAAAGAAGTGGATAATCATCCAGAAGTTAGTTTTATTAAATCAACTATTGATAAAGATATTTCACATAACGAAGCTGAAGGTTTGAAAGAAGTCTACCGACGTATCAGGCCAGGTGATTTAGCGACTACTGACAATGCTCGTAGTTTAATTCGCTCTATGTTTTTTGACTTTGATCGTTATGATTTTGGTAGAGTTGGTAGATACAAAATTAATTCTCGTTTTAGTTTAGATATTCCTAACAACAAAGAAACTAGAGTCTTAAGAAGAGAAGATTTAATTTTAGTTATTAAAGAAATTATTAGTCTTAATTTAACTCAGGACAATGCTGATGATATTGATCACTTAGGCAATAGAAGAGTTAGAGCCATTGGTGAATTAGTTCAGAATAGGTTCCGTATTGGTTTAGCTCGTATGGAAAGAATTATTAAAGACAGAATGAGTACTTTAGATATTGCTAGCTTAAATCCTAATCAGTTAATTAACGCTCGTCCAGTAATTGGTGTGATTAAAGAATTTTTTATGAGTTCTCAGTTATCACAGTTCATGGACCAAGTAAATCCTTTGGCTGAGCTAGAACATAAAAGACGTTTGTCTGCTATGGGACCAGGTGGTTTATCCAGAGAAAGAGCTGGTTTTGAAGTTAGAGATGTACATCGTACTCACTATGGTCGTATTTGTCCGATTGCTACTCCGGAAGGTCCTAATATTGGTTTAGTAGGTCATCTAGCTTCCTATGCTAAAGTTAATGACTTTGGCTTTATTGAAACGCCTTTTAGAAGAGTGCTACATGATATAGATAATAGTCCTAAGATTACTAAAGATAAGATTGCTAGAAAAGATATTATTGATCCTGCTAGTAAAAAAACAATTGTTAAAAAAGGAGAAACTATTAATGCTGCTCAAGCCAAAGAATTAGCTGCTTGTAAAAAAATAAAGACTGTAGCTATTAGACCATTGGTCACCAATGAAATAATTTATCTAGATGCTTTTGAAGAAGAAAAATACAATACATCTCCAGCTACTACTCCAGTTGATGAAAACGGTTATTTTAAAAAAGAGTATGCGGAAATAAGAGTTAAGGGTGAGCCTAGTTATGACCGAATAGAAAGTATTGATTTACTAGATGTAGCTCCCAATCAAATTATTAGTATTGCTACTTCTTTGATTCCTTTCTTAGAACACGATGATGCTGTTCGTGCTTTGATGGGAACAAATATGCAACGACAAGCAGTTTCAGTTATTAGTCCACAGTCCCCAATTGTTGGTACTGGTGTTGAAGTTAAAGCTGCTATGGATTCAGGACAAGTGGTTGTAGCCAAAGAAGAAGGTGTAGTTACTTTAGTAGATAGTTACCGTATTGAAGTAACTAATAAAAAGGGTGTAGCTACGCTGTACAACTTGAATAAATTTTCTCGTTCTAATACTTCTACTAGTATGAATCAGCACCCCATTGTTGATAAAGGAGATAAAGTTAAGAAAGGACAAATTATTGCTGATGGTGCTGCTACTGATCAAGGAGAATTAGCTTTAGGACAAAACATGTTGGTAGCATACATGACTTGGGATGGTGGTAATTATGAAGATGCTGTTCTAATTTCAAAAAGAGTTGTTAAAAATGATAACTATACCTCTATTAGTATTGAAGACTATACTATTGATGTTAGAGATACTAAACTAGGACCAGAAGTAGTAACTAGAGATATTCCAAACGTTAGTGAAGAAAAACTAAAAGATTTAGATAGAGAGGGCGTAGTTCATATTGGTGCTAACGTTTCTTCAGGCGATATTTTAGTTGGTAAGATAACCCCTAAAGGTGAAACTGAGCTATCAGCTGAGGAAAAACTATTAAGAGCTATCTTTGGTGAAAAAGCTAAAGATGTTAGAGATACTTCTTTGTACTTAAAACACGGTGAAAGAGGTAGGGTGATTGGTATTAAGATATTTTCTCGTGATAAAGGTGATAAATTACCAGCTGGTGTTATCAAGAGTATTCAAATAACTATTGCTCAGTTAAGAAAGATTCAAGTTGGTGACAAGATGGCCGGACGTCATGGTAATAAGGGAGTTATCTCAAAAATATTACCAATGGAAGACATGCCTTATATGGAAGATGGAACTCCAATTGACATCATGC
>DAOVVF010000004.1 GCA_030632225.1 Candidatus Parcubacteria bacterium | reverse complement strand
GTAGCTATGGCAGCTAATAGATGGCCTAAAGTAAGAGCTATTGTTGGTTTTGATAATCGAGCAGCTAAAAAATCTCGTTTAGATGAAGATACCAATATTCTTTGCTTACCAGTTTGGCGTTTAACTGACCTGCAGATAGCTGGTGTTGTTAATATCTGGCTCAAGACTCCTTTCTCAGAAATAGCTCGTCATAAAAGAAGGATTAAAAAGCTTAAATGAAAAAAGTTGTTAAAATATACCCGGCTATTCTAGTTAAAAACAAAGCTAGCTTTACTAAAGACTGGAAAAAAATAGCTAAACATTTTAAATACGTTCAAATAGATATTATGGATGGCTCTTTTGTTAAAAACAAAAGTAGTTTAAATCCACAGAGTATTAAAAGTATTACTAGAAATCATAAGCTAGAGATACATTTAATGGTTAAAGATGTGGCTTCATATACTATGCCATGGCTAAAATTAAAAAACGTAGTAAAGATTATCTGGCATTATGAAGCTGACAAAGATAAAGAGGCTATTCTATGTCTAAATAAATATATTAAGCAACAAGGTGTTAAAACAGGATTAGCTATTAATCCTAAAACCTCTTTAAGTAAGATAAAGGATATTATTAAATACTTTGATACTATACAAATAATGTCTGTTACACCTGGTAAGCAAGGTAGTCAATTTAAAACAAATGCTTTAGATAAGATAAAAGGATTACATCGGAAATATCCTAAATTAAATATTGCTGTTGATGGTGCTGTTAATGAAAAAACTATCAAGAAGATAAAAAAAGCTGGAGCTAATTATATAGGAGTTGGTTCCTATCTCCAGCAAGCTAAAAATATTAAACAAGCTATTAATAAACTAAAAACTGCTTAATCAAACAGTTTTTTTATTAGGTTCTGGTCTAGTTGGGGTATGTTTATTAGGATCAAAGATTGGTATAGTAAAATATATTTGTGTACCAACATGTTTAATACTTTCTACAAATATTTTACCACCCATTAATTCTACTAACTGTTTAGTAATCCATAGTCCTAAACCAGTGCCAATAATACCTTGAGTATCTTCACTTTTAATTCTGTAAAATTTCTCAAATAGGTTCTGGCTTTCTTCAGCTGACATGCCAATACCAGTATCTTTGATAGTAATAGTAACTGATTTATCATCAACAACTTTAGCTAATATATCTACTTGTCCTTGTTTAGTATATTTAATAGAGTTACCAACTAAGTTAATTAACGCCTGTCTTAGCTTATCTTCATCAGCAAATACCTTAGGTAAATCTTTAGCTTTGGTTAAATGAAATTGTAAACCTTTTTCTTTTATCTTAAATTCAAATTCAGCAACTATACTATCTAGTACTTCTTCAGTATTAACTGCCTGTAAATCTAATTGCAATCTTTTTTGTTCAATACGAGAAACGCTCAATAGATCCTCTACTAAATGTGTTAATCTATTAACAGAGGCTTCCATAATCTTCAAGCCCTTTTTACCATCTTCATTTAAACTACCATAATCTCCTTCTAGAATCATTGAGAGAAAACCCTTAATAGTAGTAATTGGTGTTCTTAATTCATGAGAAGCTATAGAGATAAACTCATCTTTCATCTTATCAACTTCCTTTAACTTTCTAAAAAGGATAGCGTGCTCAAATAATCTAGTGTTTAAGGCTAATAAGAGCATGACTATTAAAACTGTGATACTTAGCATTAGATAAGATTTAGTTAAGCTACTTCTAACCAAATCATCCATAACCCTTAACGACATCCTGAGGCTTAGCAGACCCTCTTTACCTCCCTCCTTATTACTCAAAGGCATAACTATTTCCCAGAAACGCTCTTTTTCTGTAGATTCTACTGTAGCAAAATCTGAGACTAGAGTAGCAACAGCTTCATTTTGATGCCAAGAAATTACATAATTTAAATCTTCAACTATATTATCTATATTAGTAGGATATAAACTAGCTACTACTTTAAAATTATCACCTTCCGGCACTAGAACATCAAAAGCATATAATTGGCTTTCTGCTTTTGTAATAGTCTGTAGTTTGGTTTGCAAGTCATCAAAATTATCTGTTTCTTGATAGACAGACTTATTAAACAAACGACCGACTGCTAAAGCATGTCTTTGTAATTCTATATCAATATTATCCTTAAAAGAATTAATAGACCATATGGTATTAAAGATAATAGTTGAAGGTATTAAAATAATCAGGACAATTGCATAAATGACCTGATATTCTCTTTTAAGAAAAATGCTAGTTCTTTTTTGAGGCATTTTATATATCTATTTCTCTGGTATTTCTACGATGTATTAAAAGTATAATTATTAAAGAGAAAATTATTAATATAACAGCACCAATAATATAGTAGAGCATTAAACTTTGAGTAGTGCTTTGGGTAATAGTTTCGTCAAAATATTCATCAGCTGAAACAGCTCTAGCTTCTTTAACCAAGAATGACAAAGGGGCTGACTGTTTAACAATCTTGCCAGTATCATCGTTAATAGTTACATAAGCACGATGATGGCCATCTACTAAAGATTTATTAATAGTGTATGACCAATTACCACTAGCATCCGTCTTGGTTACCATAACTAAAGGCAAATCACTATATAAATATATAGTTAACCAAGTATCAGCCTCTGCTTTACCATCTAACCTAACTTTTTCTTCTATACCAATAACTTTTTCAATAGCTAATTCTCTATCTATGTTATCAGGAGTTACTTTAGGCTGTTCTAAAGCAAGGCCTGCTAATATAGCTTTATCAATCGGGGTTCTTTTTACTTCTAATTGACCTGGTCCCAAAGGATTATAATTATTTTTAACTTCAGTACCATCGTTATATGTGTCTCCGTCAGAATCAGGATTATTAGGATCAGTACCATAATATTCTTCTAAATCATCTGACAAGCCGTCAGCATCAGTATCTATTATCAAAACTGCTTTATTAATTACTGTTAAACGATCTTCTTCTTCTAAAATAACCTCTTCCTGTGATTTAACTACCAGAACCTTAATATCAGCTGTTGGTATTAATGGTAAAATATCAGCTGCTACTCCTTGCGTAGTAAATTTATTACTTAAATCTGCTACAGTAACTACTTGACCAATTAAAGGTGCCACTACAGTAGCTACTGATTGCCTTTTTCTTTGTTCAGTAACTAATCTATTTAAATACTTATTCCTTAAAATATCACCACAGATTTGTAAATCATCTAAACGACAATCAACATTAGCTCCATATTTTTCTAGTAAATAGTCTTTACACTGTTCTTTATCAATAATATTATTTTCCTGACATTCTAAATCAATATCTACTTTGTTTAAATAATCTTCACAGGATGCTTCATCAAATATAGCTTGTTCTAAACAACGTTCATCAAGTGTATCTTTTATAGTAGCTAGGAAATGAGTACAATTAGCATCACTAATATCTACTTCCCAACAACTAGTATATAGATCTAATTCTAAACCAGTAGATTTACCAGTAAATGTACCTGGTGGTGGAGGTGCTACATCTTCTTCTTCCTCTTCTTCCGAAGGACTTAAATCAACTACTCCAACAGCTTCTCTGCCTCTAATTGTTAATTCTATAATATTACTACTGGCTAAGACAAAATCGGCTTCATCTACATAAACTATTTTTAATCTATAGTCTCCGTCTTTCACTATGTCTCCCTGTACCATATAGGCGTAAGGACTTTCTAAATTATCAGCTTTTTTAATGTCTAGTCCTTCCAAAGTATCCCAACTAACATCAGACACGGAACTAGTTAAACTATCAATCTTTAATAGCTTTTTATCTAAATCTTGATTAGAAGTGAAATAGAGATTTATCTTACCTTGTTCACCCGTATATTTATCATATAATTTAAGGCCGACATCTTTAGCTTCTCTAGGTTCATTAAAGATAGTAACTGCAATATCTTCACTCTTAGCTAAAAGATTGCTATTTTCTAATATGCCAGCATATATAATATAGTTACCGTTATTTATATCATTAGTATTTAAAACCGCTGTATTAAGATAAATATTATCAGCAACATCATCTAAAGCTTGGGAAGTGGCTTTTAATCTTAAAACTTCTGATCTATCAGAATGTACTAAGAAAAAATAAACACCTCTTGGCTTAATATTACTACTAGCCTCTAAATTAACTAAGCCTGCTAGATTAGTACCTGGGGATTTTAAATCTAGAATAACTCCATCATAGTCTATTGGTTCTTCATCTTCTCGAGCTAAACTTAAATAGAAAATTGCTTCAATTTCTTCTTTAGTTTCTTGATCTATAGCAGTGGCTATTAATTGATAATCTCCGTCTATAAACTCAGTACCAAGTAAAATGGTCTTATTCCAAATAATTCCATCTGTAAGAGTAATTGGTAAAGCTCCTGTACTAATAGCTGACTCTTCTAAATTAATAAACTCTACTATAAAACTACTAGCTTCAAAATCAGTATTAAGCTTAGCTTGAAAACTATCTAACTCTATTAAACTACTTTCAGTAGGACTAGTTAAAAATATGGTCCTAACTACTTTTCTCTCTATGGCTATACTAAAGCTTACCCTAGCCTTTTCTGTTGATTCAGCACCTGTTTCATAAACTAATAGATAAAAATTTCCATTATCTACGATATTATAAGTACCAGTATATTGTCCTATACTAACTTCTGTAAGTTTAATTGTTTCTTTAATATCTCCTGCAACTAAATCTTCATCTCTAAATATATAGGCTATTATTTCTCCTGTTGATTGTCCTTCTGTTGATATAGTAATCTCTAATTCTTCTATATCTTCTGTTATAACTTGATCTTGCTGTGGTGATATAATGGTTACTTCCAGAGGTATTGGCTCAATCACATTATCTTCAACAGTACTTATAGTAAAATTAACTGGATCTGCACCAACTGCATCTTGTTCTGTTGTCTCACCTCCAGTACTTTCAACACCTGTTATATTAGACTGTTTAACTATAGCATTAACTTGATAATCCCCGTCAGCTAAATTCCTAAATTCATGCTCATAGCCTATTTCACTAATAGAAGCAAACACATCTATTTCTATATCCCCATATGAATCAGTAGTTTCATCTTTACGTTGTAGATTAAATAAAACATAATCTATTGTTATATATTCCTCAGAACTAAAAATAACATTTACTTTATTAACAGTAATTACTTCACCTGGCTCTGGACTTATAAATCTAGCTCCTGAGTTTGTTATATTAGCAACAGCTGGTTCTAACTGTCCTACTATATTAATTTGTTGTGGGACTGATTGATATGATTCTGTAATTACTCCATCTTCATCATATATATCAGCTGTAGCTATTAGACTATATACACCACTATCTAACAAACCTGTGTCCCAAGCACTTTTAGCTAACCAAACACCATCTTCTTTTAGACTAGCTTCAAAATTTAAATTAACATTCTTGTCTATATTAAAAACAGAAAAATAAACGGAAGAAAAAACATTGTCTCTGCCATTAGATAGCATAGCTTGTATATCTACCTGTTTACCAACATTAATTTCAGTGCCAATAATAGGTTCTACAAAAACTGCTTGTAGATTATCATCAGCATTAAAATAGGCTTTAGTGCCTACATAAACTAAAGCTTGAGTAAGTATTAAAACAAAGAGAAAAAGAAAAGTTAAATAATGTTGTATTCTATCTAAAATCATAATATTTTAACCTATATATTATAGCATAAAACAAGGTAAATAAAAAAACTCCTTTAACTAAGGAGTTTAATATACTAGGGATTTAAATCACAAGCACAGGTTCTTTTGTAGCTGCCACCATACCCAGCAGAAGCACAATTCACTACCGCCCCACTTCTATAAGCACAAGCTGCCGGCGCCGCTGAATGCACACCAGGAAGTCCTGAGTCTGTATAAGGAGAACACGCAGAGGTACAAGAATCAGGGACTACTGCTTTGGTAACAGTACAACTAGTATCATCATTCCAATCATCAGTTGAACAAGTCGTACCCTGAGCAACACAAACATCATCACAAGATTCAGTAACTAAACTAGCTCCGTACCAACAATATGAACCATCGTTATAGCCTGTACAAACAAAAGCTACTACAATTGGGGTCATTTCCTTAACTGTAATAGTTTTAGCTATAGCTGTACCATGAGTAGTACAGGCTCCGACTATTACATTATAATCATTGTCTTTAGAAATATAATAGCCTGTATTAGCAGTATCTGTATTAAGTGGATCAACGGGTAATTCTCTTAAGTAATTATCAAAAAAGGTGGAATCAGTAACAGCTAAACAAGCTTGACTATCACCGTCACAATCTAAAGTAGCTGCTGTGGTACATAAAATCTTCTTGTCAGTAGTTATATCATCAGTAAAAGGTATGTCTCCTTGATTTTCTTCAGCATACTTAGTTAAAGCTTGAGCCACAACTAATACAGCTTGGGTTCTAATTTCATCCCTAGCCTTACCTACCTTTTCAACTGGATCTAAAGCAATAATCACAGTAGAAGCAATAAAAACAAGCACACCAATAGATATGATTAATTTCATTAAGGTTATACCCTTCATATATTTAAGAGAATTCTTTTAACAAAGGTGCTACGTTTCTAACTTGAACTGGTCTTTTAATTAAAGTTTTGCCTTTTAATTGTGGTAAATGATCACTATAGGTAGCTCTGTTATTTTGATAGAATATACCTACAGGTATTTTCTTACCCCAGATTAAACTTTCCTTAAAAGCCTGTTTAATATCTGTTCTATTATACTCACTATTATCATCTAAACTATATACTCTATCTAAATACCATTTAAAAGTATTTATTTTATTGAAAGTAATGCAGGGTTGTAAAGCATCAATAAAGGAAAAGCCTTTATGCTGTATAGCTGCTTTAAATATTTCTTTTAATTGATCAGCTTGTCCAGCAAAACCTCTAGCTACAAAAGAGCCACCAGCTGCTAAAGCTAGAGATACTGGATTAACAGCTTGTTCAATAATACCTTCCGGAGTAGATTTAGCTTTGTAGCCTTTATTAGCAGTAGGAGCAGCTTGTCCAGTGGTTAAACTATATGTTTTGTTATCATGCACTACATAAGTTATATCAGCATTACCCCTTAAAGCATGTATAAAGTGTCCCATGCCTTCACCCATACCATCACCATCGCCAGCCATCACAATTACTGTTAATTCTTTGTTAGCTAGTTTAGCACCAACAGCAGTTGGTACAGCTCGTCCATGCAAAGAATGCCAAGCATAAGTCTTAGTAAAATTAACTCCATTACCAGAGCAGCCAATACCATAGACCATTAATACATTTTCTGGCTTTAAACCTAACTCTGCTAAAGCTTGCTTCATAGCAATCCATAGCCCAAAGTTACCGCAACCCGGACACCATGTAGATTCATATTTGGTGGTAAAATCTGCTTCTTTCATTAGAATTTCTTTAAAACTTTAATAATCTCTTCTCGATAGAATGGCCTACCATCATATTTTAATAACTTGTCTTTGATTATAATTCCAGTTTCTTGGGCGATTAACTGGCCTAATTGAGCATTACTATTATTCTCTACTAGCAATACTTTCCTTGATTTATTAAGCACTTGTTTAACAAAATCTGTAGCAAAAGGCCAGATATATTGTAATTGCATTATCTTTATCTTTTTTTGTTGACGAGATTTTAATTCAGTATAGGCATCTAATAACACTCCTTTAGTAGAGCCCCAGATAACAATAGTTTTTTTAGCTTTAGGATTACCGTAGATAATAGGTTCTGGTAATACTTTAGCAAAAGTATCTAGCTTCCTTTGTCTTTTATCAACTTGGGCAATACGATTAGCAGAACCTTCTTCAGAAAAACCATATTCATTATGTTCATCACTGTTAGCAATGAACAAACCATTCTTCATACCTGGTAAAGCTCGTGGAGAAATACCATCATTAGTGACTTTATAGCGTTTATATCCCTTTATCTTATTTAACTGTGTCTGATTTAATAATTTACCTCTATTTATTTTTAAATGATTTGTTTTAAAAGCTGGTACTGTACTATTACCTTCAGCAATTAATTTGTCAGAGAGTATAAGTATTGGTAATTGATATGTTTCAGCTAGATTTAAAGCTTCGGCTCCTAAATCAAAAGCTTCTTGCGCATCACCTGGGGCTAAAACTATACGAGGAAAAACTCCTTGAGCAGCTCTTAACATAAATTGCATATCAGCTTGTTCTGTCCAGGTAGGTAAACCAGTAGCTGGGCCACCTCTTTGTACGTTGACTATAACTAAAGGTGTTTCAGTTAAGCCTGTTAACCCTAAACTCTCTACCATTAAAGCAAAGCCTCCACCAGAAGTACCAACCATAGCTCTAGCTCCGGCATGAGAAGCGCCTAAAGCCATATTAATAACTCCTATTTCATCTTCAGCATGCTTTACTACAATGCCTAGCTTCTGAGCCACGCTAGCTAAGTAATGTAAAATAGAAGAAGAAGGTGTCATGGGGTAAGCAACATAGAAATTCAAGCCTCCAGCTAAAGCTCCTAAAGCTAAAGATTCGTTAGCTGTAATCAAAATATTATTCTTAGCTTCTAAAGTAGGCAAACAACAAAGAAAGTCTTGTTTAAAATTCTTCTTTATAAAATCAAAGCCTAGCTTAAGAGCTTTTAGATTATTATCTACTATCTTTTCTCCCTTTCTTTTAAAGTTATTCTTAACTATTTGATTAGCAATCTTTAAATCCTGATCAACTAAAGCTAAAGTAGCACCAATAGCTACTACATTTCTCATTAACTCTCCGCCAGCTTGTTTAGCTAGAGTAGTCAGGGGGATAGCAATACCCTGTGCTTTGTATTTAGCAGTTAACTTAACCTTATCTTTGTCATAAATAACTACACCACCAGGCACTAGTTCTGTAATATTGCTATATACAGTATTTTGATTAAGCGCTACTAATATATCTACTCCTTTGGTCACACTATTAACAGAATGAGTACCTACAATTAATTGGAATGTATTATGTCCACCGCGAATCAAAGAAGGATATTCAACATAATCAAATATTTCATAACCAGCTTTCATAAATATCTTACCAAACATAATACCAGCTGACTTAATACCAAAACCGGCTTCTCCAGCTATTTTCCAACTAAGTTTATTTTTGTTTTTCATGATAGTATTATTATATCAAAAAAAGAGCGTTCTTTAAAGAACGCTCTTTTGATTTAGAAAGTTAAGGGCCCAAGAGAACTTCAACGTTGTTGCCGTGAATCTCCACCGATTTTATCAATGCCTTGGCTAAAAGTTGTTTTTTATCAGAACGTTTAAGAGTATAGACCGGAAAGGCATCTAAACGGAAGTAGATAACTTTACTGACAATCTTAGTGATTTTGTCTAGCTTTTCTTCGCTAACTCCTTCTATCTTCAGCGATTCAATCTTACTCTTACTTAGATAAAAACTTCCGGTAGATTTTTTGTATTCAATCTCGCCCGATACTTTGGCTTCACCGCTATAATTTTCCCTTAGAAATTCAATCTCTGCATTGAGACTAAAAGCTACTCTATTAGAGTATGAATCAAGATCTATTAAAGGATCACTCCAGGTAGCCTTGATAAAACGATTTTCATTATGGACAGGGAAAGCCTCATTAAGAGCGGTCTGAATCTTCTGCTCTGGTATTATTACCAGTCTTTCCCAAGAAGTAATCTTTCGACAAATGACAGAGCTAGCGATCATAACTACTGCTACAATACCTGCTACCACATAAAGCTTACGCATTAGTTTTCCTCCTTTTAGAACTATAGACTTACCTTAACTATACTGTAAAGTACGAAACAAAATACATTATCATTTTTTTTTAATTCTGTCAATATAAAAACCTCCCCCTTAAAAAGGAGGAGGTCCTAAGATAAGAATCATGGAGAGCCTTTATTATTTAAATTATCTTCTTTATGTTGATCTTGTTGCTCTGTAGTAACCAGATCATCAGGTGGCGTTTCTTTTATCTCATGCTCTGGTTGCTCCATTATTTGTTTATCTTTATTTGAAAAAAATCCTAACACTTTACTAAAAAATGACATATTATTTTGTTTTTAATTAACAATAAATTGTACAAGGTGCCCAAGTAAACAAGAGAAGAATAAAAATAGAATTATTCATTTTTGTTTTTGTTTTAATTTTTAAGCTACGAAAACCATTAAAGCCAACAAAAACAAACTAAGAATTGCCCAACTTTCATGGCTCTCCACTTTAGGAGTACAACGAGCTTTGCATTTTTTAAAAGATTTTACTTGTTCCATGTTTTATTTTTATTTTTGTTAATAATTAAATAGCTGAACCAACGATTAATATAAGCACAAAAGACCCTATTGCACATAGGACTAGAATGGTCATGTAATCGCCAGAACGTAATTTTCTGTCTCCTGGTTTAACCACGAGTCTAAAAGACTTTAATTCTTCATTATGTTTAAAAAACATAATTAATTTTAGTTATTTAATTGTTTGGGGCTCTGTAAATAAAAAAATTGGCTATTAGTTATCTGACCCACAACGCCAGATATGACTGTGCCAATTTTAACTTACACATACAGTATAGCATAAAAAAAGGCTTTTGTCAAGATAATTTTACACTCCTTGCTTGACAATAATAGTAAAAGTATTATACTATTGTTGGTTAAAATGTCCCTTTAAAATCGTGAACTCAAACAAAAAGGAGAAGAGATTCATGAAAATACTATTTGCTGGCTTTGACTTAGCAGCATCTCAAAACATGGCTGCTCTAGCTAATGCTGCTGCATTGAGAGCTCATCGTGTAACCTTTATTGGTAATCAGCTGATGCATCAGTTCAGTTCGGGCGATACTCCCGACGTTATTGTCACTGGCCTGGCTTCATTCAAAACAGAAAACGAACTGAAGTTCGCTCACCTGGCCCGGGAATCAAACATTCCCCATCTGGTTGTTCCTGAGACTCATTTTGTCTGGGGTCGCCCCAAGGCCAAGGGTCTAATGGATCATGCAGTCTGTGCTGTAGTTTCACCAGCAGAGGTTAATGAAGCTAAAGCATGGGGCTACAAAGAGGCAGTCTACATCGGTGGTCCACCCCTGTGGCAATCCTACTTTAAGCTTGAACCGTGTAAAGACATCGACGTGCCAGAAGGAGTCATAACGATCCTGGTCGGCGGTATCAAAGATGCCAAACTTTTTGATATGATGCTGGCTGATGTAGTTGACTCCATGGTCTTTCTGGCCGAAACTCACGGCTTCAAATGGCAGATGATCTTTCGACCTCATCCCAACGAACCGAAAGAAACCAAGGATGAAGCGCGTCGAGCAAAAATTCTGGAAGGAGTTACTCTTCTGGACAGTCCTCATTCAGATAAAGTATTAATCCCCAGGGTTAGTGCTTCTATCTTTACCTCCGGCGCCATGGGAACAATCGTTGCTCCGATTCAACGAGTTCCTTCAATCTACTACGAAGACGACTGGGTTCTCAATCGTATGAACAGTCAGATTGGTCGGCCAGATTGGCTACCAGCAGAAAAAGGTGCCTTGATCAAAGGTACACCCGCCAACCTGACCGAAGAACTGGAGCATGTACTCCAACTCAGCAAGGAGCTGCCTGAACACCATCAGCAATTACTTCAGAAACAGGAGGAAGTTTATCCCGCGCCAGAACCTGGCATGTCAGTAGAAGAGCGTATTCTTCTCTTCATTGAAGAACAGTGGGGCTAAAAACCTCCCCAAAAGGGCATTCGTATATACGGATGCCCTTTTTCTATTACTTGACTTCTCATAAAACATATACTACTATTGATAATGATTATCAATAACTATGAAGATACAACTCCCCCACAAAAGACGTTTAACTAAACAAAGACAGGTAATCTTAAATATACTTAGGGTAGATTACTCTCATCCAAATGCTGAACAAGTATATATTAAGGTTAAAGAAAAGCTACCTCGTATTTCTTTAGCTACTGTTTACCGTAACTTACATTTCTTAGTCAAAATGGGATTAATTAAAGAACTACACTTACCTGATCAGATTAGTCGTTTTGACGGACACCTCAAAGAACATGATCATTTTGTCTGTAATGCCTGCAAACAAGTATATAATATTCCTAAATATCCTTTGCAAGAGAACTTCTTACGTAACAAGAACTATAACATAGGTTCTTTTAATCTAGATTGTTTTGGTATTTGTTGTCAGTGTCAGGATAAAGAGCCTTGCCTATCTTTTCTTAAAACTAAAAAAGCTAATTAATTAAAATAATAACTATGAAAATAAAAGTAGACAGAGAATTATGTACCAGCGTAGCTACTTGCGTCGCTGTTGCTCCTAATACCTTTGAATTAGATGACGAAGGTATTGCTATCATCAAAAATCCTAAGGGTGATGATGAAAAAACTATCTTACAAGCAGCTCAAAGCTGCCCAGTTAACGCTGTAATCGT
>DAOVVF010000033.1 GCA_030632225.1 Candidatus Parcubacteria bacterium | reverse complement strand
GAAGTTAAATTCAAGTATGTTGCTAAAAAGTTTGGTATAAAGATAAAAGTGCTGATGATAAAAACAGAAGATCCAATTGGTTTAGGTATTGGACCTGCTTTAGAAGCTAGAGATGTACTAAGAGTATTACAACAAAAAGGTAATTATCCAGCTGATCTAGCTAACAAATCAATTCATTTAGCTGGAGAGCTTTTAGAACTTACAGGTAAAGTTAAAAAAGGCAAAGGAGCTAAAAAAGCCTGGGAAGTATTAGAATCAGGACAAGCTTGGAAAAAGATGCAGCAGATTATAAAAGCACAAGGAGGTAATCCTAATATTAATCCTAATGATATAGTTTTAGGAGCCCATAAAAAATATATTACTGCTACTAAAGCTGGTAAGATTACCTTTACTGATAATAAAGGAATTAATACTGTAGCTCGTATTTTAGGAGCTCCTGCTGATAAACTAGCTGGTGTCTATTTAAATAAAGAATATGATGACAGAGTTAAGAAAGGAGAAAGACTATTTACTCTATATGCCAGGAGTAATCAAAGAATTAAATTAGCTGTTAAAGCTTTAGAAAAGATAAATATATTTAAAATAGGTAGATAAGAAAAAAGAGCTAAATTAATAGCTCTTTTTTGGTTTTGTTAGGAAAGAAGATCTAACATAGCTTCATTGTATTCAATATCATTACTTTTAAAATATTCTTGAAGCCAGGGAAGGAGAAAGTCTTTGTGTATAATGGAAGCTTGAATTATTATTTCAGCTATTTCAGAATCTTGCAGAAAAGTGATAATATGAAAATCTTCTTTTATACCCATATGTTGCACATTTGATTGGAGAGCTTCAATTAATTTCAAATGTTTATAACGTGCCATTCTTAAATGAATACTTAGTGTAACTTTTTTAACTATTGCTTTATTCATTTTGTCCTCCTTGTTAAAGTACTTTAAACAACAATATAAGTTATCATATACTTATATTCTAGTCAAGAAAAAAGAGCTAAATTAATAGCTCTTTTTTGGTTGATTAAATGTCGTCACTGGTTATCTTGTTGTTAAGGGCAATGTTGTGATTTTCGCAGTATTGTTTGACCCAGTCCATGACTTCAAACCTTATTCTGCTTGGTATAACTACTACAATGTTATGCTTCCTGCCCAAATTACGTTTATGTACAGTAGATGACTTTTTACCAGTATTAGAAAAATATTCTTCCATAGCTCTTCCAAACTTATGAAAATCATAGTCTTCTAACCTGTAATACAGCATTACCTTAACACTAGTAAACTCCATACTTGACATTACTACCTCCTTGAATGAGTAATATTCTCTCTGTCAAAGAATTTCTGTGCTTCTTCAATAAATCGTGGCTTATGCTTTGTCTTGATATAAAATACAACATCGTAGTAGGAATCCTTATTATGAATATCGTCCCCTCTTTTCTCATCAGGAACAAACCCATTAAAAGGAATTAACATAATGATATATTTTATATAATTGGGTCCAGTCGCTAATTGGCTCTTAAATTTAGCAATTAGATTTTCATTTAGATATCCTTCTAAAGTTATTTTACAGACAGAACCTGATTTAATCTTAACCCTATCTTTTAATATTGGTGCTGAACCAGACATTTTTAGCCTCCTTATTAATGTACTTAACAACAAAATAGCATACTATATATTCATATTCTAGTCAAGGAAAAGAGCCGTTATTAAAACGACTCTATTTCTTTTCTGTATTGTTGGAGTTCTGCTTACCTAACATTTTAGGCTCTGTGAAGTCTAAACCATTCTCTTTACAAAAATTCTTGACATAAATAATGAGATTGTCTTTTTCACCCAAAGGCACGAATAACTGCATATGATAGACTATTATATCATGCTCATGATGTGGTTCATAAGGTACGTTTCGAGGCCTTTTACCCATACCTCCACTAAAGGCTTGTAAAGGAAAGGCTTTGCCAAAATCAGGCATAAACTTAAGAGCTAAATCTTCAGGCATTTTTATCTTAAAAACATACTCCGCACAATACATAGTTACGGTGTATTTTTCACTCATAATGTTACTCCTTGGTTGTCTGTAATGTACGTGGGGTCATATATAAAATACAGGTAAATAGATAAATATGCAATATTTGACAACTTTACTAACAAATGGTTAAATAAACAGTCTATTAAATTGTACATTTAAACTATTAACAAGGAGGCTATCTTGAATACTGTTGAAACTATAGCAGAAAGAGCAAAGCTGTTTGTTCAGCATCTAATTGATGGTAATGTGAAAGCTCAAAAGGATATGATAAGTTATGCTATCAGCCAAAAAGCTAGAATAATACATAATTATCAAGAAATAGGCTGTACAACGGCATACAACTATTTTGATATACTTATCACTATCAAAAAGAATCTTACTTGCCATACGGATGTACCTCTGGATGAATTAATTAATATGAGTTTAAATTCATTTTACCAAAGCCCATATTATGAAAGTAAACTATGGATCAACCAACACCTTTGGCTGGAAAAGCTTTTATTAATTCTTCCATATCTCTGGAAAGAGAATATGTTTGATTGTATACAGAAACTTTATAAAGAAGCTTTAGTATACAGACATCCGCATGATAATAATCATCCAGAAGTAAAGGCTATGCTGCTCAAGTTAGCAGATTCATTTGCCCATAATGCTTTATGGAATGATGATCCAAAGGACTATTCTCTGACTATATATAATTTTGAAGGTATAGGTGGCTGGAAGGGTTATGAATTTGCTGAAGATCGAATGCACAGAGGTGCTTTTCTATGTGAAGTGGACTGGCTATACTGGAAACTATGTACAGCTCAAATAGTCAGACCTTTTTTTGATAATACAGAAGAAGCCTATTGCTATCTTGATAAAGATGCAGTTACTAAAATTGTAGACACTATACACCAGCTTAAAGCTGCATCTGACTCAAAAACCAATCTACCAAGCTTAGTTCATTTTATCCAAATAATACTTAATCACATTAGTACTGTAGGGACAGAAGTAAATGAACAAGGTAAGTACGAGGCAGAGAATATTGAAAAAGATGCTGACTATATAAAATGGTCAACACTTACTATAGATTGGCTTAGCAGCAAGCTCATGCTTCTCTAATCAACAAAAAAGACTGTAGTCAAACTACAGTCTTTTTATATCCCTGTGGATAACTTCCTATATTACAACATATTCTTGACAAATATTACCAGAAATAGTATAATCTCTTAACTATGATAAATCCAAGTAATATAACTGAAAAGCTTGCAGAGGTTATACAAACTAGCCACAGTAAGGCCTCAGAGCTCAAAAATAGCCAAATAGAGCCTATTCACTTGCTTTGGGCCCTTTTATCTACTCCAAATACTATGGCTTCAGCTATGTGGCAACAAGCTCAATTAGATATTAACTCAGCTATTAATGCTACAGAAGAGGAGTTAGAAAAGTTACCTACTATAGATGATCTAGTTAATATTAATTTATCTAGACAAGCTCAAATAATTTTAGAAAAAGCTGATATAGAAAGAGCTAATCTAAAAGATGAATATTTAAGTGTAGAACATTTACTAATTAGCTTGATATCTAACGATACTTTAGTACAAGATATATTAGCTAAATATGATTTTAATATTGATAAACTAAAAAATATATTAAATACAATTAAAGGAGATATGAAAATAACTGATCAAAATCCAGAAAATAAGATACAAGCTTTAGAAAAGTTTACTATAGACTTAACTAAACAAGCTCAGGATAATAAACTAGATCCTGTTATTGGTCGTGATGAAGAAATACGCAGAGTAATGCAAGTACTATCCAGACGTACTAAAAATAATCCAGTGTTAATTGGAGAACCCGGTACTGGTAAAACAGCAATTGCTGAAGGACTAGCTCAGAGAATAGTAGCTGGTGATGTACCAGAATCAATTAAAAACAAGAAATTACTAAACTTAGATATTGGACTTTTGTTAGCAGGTGCTAAATACAGAGGTGAATTTGAAGACAGACTAAAAGCTGTATTAAAAGAAATAGAAAAAGCTGACGGTAATATAATCTTGTTTATAGATGAACTGCATACTATAGTCGGTGCTGGTGGAGCTGAAGGAGCTGTTGATGCTTCTAATATGCTTAAACCAGCTTTAGCCAGAGGTATGTTACATGCTATTGGTGCAACTACCCTAAAAGAATACCAGAAGTATATAGAAAAAGATGCTGCTTTAGAGAGAAGGTTTCAACCAATCTACGTTGGTGAACCTTCTGCTGAGGATACAGTTAATATACTTAGAGGTTTGAAAGAAAAATATGAAGTACACCACGGTGTACATATAACTGATCAAGCTATACTAGCTGCTGTTAACCTATCACAGAAATATATAGCTGATAGATTCTTACCTGACAAAGCTATTGATCTAGTAGATGAAGCTACTTCTTCTCTGAAGATAGAAATAGATTCTTTACCGACTGAATTAGACATACTAAAAAGAAAAATAACTTCTTTTCAAATATCTAAAGCTGCTTTAACTAAAGATAAAAAGCAGAATAAAGAAGAATTAACTAAGATTGATAAACAATTAGCTGATCTAAAAGAACAAGCTAAGTCTTTAGAAATACTGTGGAAGAATGAAAAAGACTTAATATCTGCTAATCAGAAATATTCAGAACAAATAGAGGACTTAAAAACAAAAGCAGCTAATTTTGAAAGACAAGGAGATCTTAACAAAGTAGCTGAAATTACTTATGGTAAAATACCTGATTTAGAAAAGAAAATTAAAGCTAATAGTAAGCAACTAAATAGTATAAATAAAGAGAATAGATTACTAAAAGAAGAAGTAGAAGCTAATGATATAGCTAAAGTAGTAGCTAAATGGACTGGAATACCAGTAGATAAGATGCTGGTCTCAGAACAGCAAAAATTAGCCTCTATGGAGACTAATATACAAAACAGGGTAATTGGCCAATCTGAAGCTATTAAGGCTGTTTCTAACGCTGTTAGACGCTCTAGAGCTGGTATTAATGAAGAGGATAGACCAATAGGTTCTTTTATCTTCCTAGGTCCTACAGGAGTAGGTAAAACAGAAACAGCTAAAGCTTTAGCTGAATTTATGTTTAATTCTGAACAATCTCTAGTTAGAATAGATATGAGTGAATATATGGAAAAGCATGCAGTAGCTAGATTAATAGGTTCACCTCCAGGTTATGTCGGTTATGATGAAGGTGGTCAATTAACTGAAGCTGTTAGACGTAGACCTTACTCTGTAATTCTATTTGATGAAATAGAAAAAGCTCATCCAGATGTATTTAATGTCTTACTACAAGTATTAGATGATGGTAGATTAACAGATGCTAAAGGTAGAACAGTAAACTTCAAGAATACTATTATTATAATGACATCTAATGTGGGTACTGCCAGAATACTAGAATCTTCTGGTAAAATAGATGCTAAACTTAAAAAAGAAATAGATTCTTTAATGAAGCATACTTTTAAACCGGAGTTTCTTAATAGATTAGATGATATAATTATCTTTCATTCTTTAAGTGCTAAACATATAACTGAGATAGTACATCTACAGTTAGAACAGCTTACTAAAAGATTAAGGGATAATAAAAAGATTAAGGTTAAATTTGATAAATCTATCTATAAATATCTAGGTCAGAAAGGTTATGATCCTCAATTTGGTGCTAGACCATTAAAAAGACTTATCCAGAATGAAATACTTGATGAGTTGGCTCTTCAGATTATAGATGGTAAAATAAAGGAAGGAGATAAAGTAAATATATCTTTATCTAATAAAAAGATTAAGGTTAAATAAATTTATGGATTTTGAAAAAAAACAAGCAAAAGCTAAATCAGCTAATATTGAAATACCTATAGCCAAGATGACTAATGATCAAATTGAAGATGAAATATTAGATAAAGGCTATCCTATGCCTGATAATTGGTATACTATGGGTCCCTATAATAGAGCAAAGCATTTATCTAAAATACGTGATGGTGAACTTGAACCTAAAGATATACCTAATAAAGAAAACTTTGTAACTGAAATTTTTAAAAAAATTGATTCTGAAGAT
>DAOVVF010000072.1 GCA_030632225.1 Candidatus Parcubacteria bacterium | reverse complement strand
TTTCATGTTAATTTGTTTGTTTTATAATAAATATATTATACCATAAAATTAACAAAATGTTAATATATTAAGGTTGAAACGGTAAGGCAGTTCTACAACCATAAAGATCATCACACCAAATATCTTCAGAAAAAGGTGTAGCAACAGTATACACAAATACACCTTCAATGGTTTTACCTTCTCCATCTGCATAACCGTCATAATATAGACAAGATTTTATTTCAAGACCATCCATATCTGGTAAATCAGGCCAATAAAGCTCTGGATTATCACACATCTTAGCATTTTCTTTCCATGCTAAGCCATGACAAACCTGATCTGGACTCTGCCCATCTAATATCTTATTACCATTATCATGGCATAGAGCAACAGCTGGCAAATAAGAAGCCATATCACGTTGAACTACGGCTATCTTAGCATCATCACGTACTCCACCTAAATTAACTACAGCCATAGATGACATAATGCCAATTATAGCAATAACTAATAATAATTCTAATAAAGTAAAGCCTGATTGTTTCATTAATATAATTATACTACAAAAACAAAAAACTCTCTAGACAATAGAGAGTCTTTTGTTTTATGAATAACAAAATCTTTTAATTGAAATTAGTCTACACAAGTAGGTATAGCAGCAGCAGTACAACCAGTATGATCACACTCTATGCAATTATTACCACCTGTCGTATCAGCTATATCAAACTCCCAGGTTCCATCAGTTGGATCAGAATCATCAAGTGTAACTGAATCATAATCATCTGGTTGTGCTGGCCAGGTTGTGCCTATAGTAGGGCTACAAACTGGTTGTCCTTCAGAATAAGCTTGAACTGTACCACTAATCTCATCACCACAAAGAACCATAGCTGGTGACATAGATGAGCCCCAAGCAATAGCTGTAGCTCTTCTAGCCTTATCACGGGCGCTGTTTAAATTAACAATTGCTACTGATGACAAAATGCCAATTATAGCAATAACGACTAACAATTCGATAAGGGTAAAACCTTTTTTGTTTTTCATATTTTCACCTCCATTCATACAAGTACTTATTAAAGCTTGAGATCCACGAAGCTCTAATTATATAATACTTGTTTTTACTTCATTAATTTAAAATATATATTATTATATACCTGTGTATAATTATAGCATTTTTTCAAAAACCCCGCAATAATTAATTAGGAAATACTCTGAGCTATCTGGAACATTGGTAACATAATAGCCGCTACCATACCACCTACCCCCACACCCATTACTACTAAAATAAGTGGTTCAATCAAAGAAGTTAAGCCTTGAACTAAATTATCTATCTCTCTGCTATAAAATTCACTCAATTTTTCTAATACTACATCTAATTTACCAGTTCTTTCACCAATATTCATCATCTGGGACAACATTTTAGGCATTAATTTAGATTTAACAAACAGAGTTGAAATAGAATTACCACCCTCTACTTCATCAACTGTGTCCATAATTAATTTTTGGTAAGCTTTGTTATCCACTACTTCAGCTGTAATCCTTAATCCAACAGCAATTGGTACTCCGCCTCTAATTAGGGTTGATAAGCCACGAGTAAAACGTACAATATATATCTTTTTAAACAAGGCTCCAAAAATAGGTACCTGTATTTTAACAGCATCCCATAATAAATGACCGGCTTTTGATCTAACCCATAGTCTAAATATACCTATTAATACCACTACTCCTATTATAACCATCCACCAATTCTTATTCATAAAATCAGAAATAGTAATCAATATCTTAGTTAAGAAAGGTAATTCAGCTCCACTTTCTACTAAAATAGCTGTCATATTAGGTACTACAAAAGTCATCATTAAAAAACCAACTACAATCATACCAACTATAATAAAGACAGGATAAATCATAGCTCCCTTAATACGAGAGATTAAATCATAGTCTTTTTCCATCTGATCAGCTAAGTATTGTAGTATTTCATCTAATCTACCGGAAGTTTCACCTGACTTAACCATAGCTACATAAAAATGACTAAATACTTTACCATGCTTAGACAAAGCAGATGATAATTTCATACCACCGTCAACATCATTGCCCATTTCTACAATCTTTTCTATAAAAATAGGATTAGCAGTTTGCTGAGCTAAAATACGTAAAGCCTGTACTACTGGCACTGTAGCTGAAATCATTACTGACAGCTGTCTAGAAAAAATAACTATATCTCTTTGCTTTACTCTGCCTAAATTAATATTCCAGCCTCTAGCTGTTTTTCTTCTAGTTTCTGCTAAAGCTAAAACTATTAGCCCTTTATTAGCTAATAGCTCAGCTGCTTCATTCTCTGTTACAGCTTCTACTGCTCCACTGGATACCTTACCTTGCTGAGTTCTTGCCCTGTATTTATATATAGCCATAAATTATTATTTAAAGCTTTGCAGATCAAGAGCTTGTTTACGAGCTTCTTCAGCAGCTATTTCTCCGACTCTAACTAATTCTGATAGAGCTTGATCTAAATTAATCATTCCCTCATCTTTTGAGGTTTGCATAATACTAAATAATTGGCGTAAATTATTATCTCTAATACTTGATTTAACAGCTGATGTAGAAGTTAATACTTCAGCTGCTAAAGTTGATCCTCCACCTACTCTAGGTAACAAACGTTGAGCTGTTACACCTAATAGTACATCAGCTAACAAATCTTGACCCCAGGCACGTTTTTCAGCTGGCAAATTACTGATAAATCGTTCTAAGGCAGACATAACTGTATCAGCATCCATTAACAAAATAACTAGCTTACCACTTTCAGCTAATTCCAAAATTAATTCTTCCATTCCTTCTTCATACAAAGAACCAATGAAAACAACATCAACATCTTCATCTAGCATGTCTCTTAAGCCATCGTTAAAAGTCAAAACATCATGACCAACTTCCCGCTGATCAATTACTGATTGATTATTAGAGAACAAATACTCAATTGGCTGTTCTAAAGTTTGAATATGAATTCCTTTATTTCGATTTAATGTTTCTATTAAAGAAGCGGCTGTAGTAGTTCGACCACTACCAAAAGGCCCTGTTATAATTATCAGACCTCTGTCTTTGTTTAATAACTGCACTATGGCTGTAGAAATACCTAATTCTTTAGGAGTACGGACAAAAGGAGCTACAAAACGAAAAGAAAGAGCTAAATAGCCTTTTTGATAGAAGATCTTAGCTCTGAAACGAGCTCGATTAGCCCAAGTATAAATAGTAACTATTTCTTTGTCTTTGTTTAATTTTTCTAAATCTTCTTTACTTAAAAAAGATTCAGCTATAGTAGCTAAAGTATCAGGTGTTAATACCTGCTCCTCACTTAAAGTAACTAAACGGCCATCTACTCTAACTACTGGATTATTACCTGCCACTAAATGAACATCTGTAGCCTTTCTTTCGGAAGCGGCGTTTAGAATGTTGTTTAATAATAATGTATCTGACATTTTATTGTTCTGTTGATAATATGTTTTTTATCTTGGCAATGACTTCAGAGGGAACAAAATGAGCTTTGATTAAATAATCATCTGCCCCTAGATCTAAACATCTATCAATATTATCCTTCTGAGCATAGTTAGTTAAAACCAGTACCGGAATATTTTTAGTATTCTCTTCTGCTTTTAACTTTTCTAATACTTCAAAGCCATCCATTTCTGGTAAATTCAAATCTAGTAGAATTAAGCTGGGGCTTTCTTTTTGAGCTACTTTAAGTCCTTGTACTCCATTAGCAGCTTCTAAAACCTTAAAGCCTTCTAAGTCTAATTTAGCTGAATACATCTTTGATAAAAAATCATCATCTTCAACAATTAATATTATCTTGTC
>DAOVVF010000132.1 GCA_030632225.1 Candidatus Parcubacteria bacterium | reverse complement strand
TTATCTTCAGAAGACTCTTCTTTAGGTGTATTTTCTTGATTGTTGTTAGGTATTTCTTTATTCATATAATTATATTAATTCTCTAATAATTTATTTTAACAGATTTTCAGCTTTTTGCAATTGTTTATCTATTAAATCAGTATTATTAACTACATAGTTAGGTTCTATACCAGCATCTTCAACAAAAGTATCATAAGGACCAAACCATTCAAAAACAGTGTATTTAAGAGCAGAACCATCTTCAAAGCTTAATATATTCTGGCCAGTTCCTTTACCAAAAGTAGTTTGTCCAACTGTCGCTGCTAAATCATATTCAGTTAAAGCTGTAGTAAATATTTCAGAAGCAGAAGCAGTGCCTTCATTGATTAGTATAACAGTGGGTAAATTAATACTAGGTTCCATTATAGCACTATAAGTTACAGCTCGAGATGGAAAATTTTCTCTAACAATTAAGTTTCCAGGCTCTATCCAGTAATCGGCTAAATTGATTGCTGAAGAAGTATAACCTCCTGGATTATTACGCAAGTCTATAATCACTCCTTTAGTATTATCGTTAATAACACTACTCTTTACTCTTTCAAAGCGTGATTTTAAATCTAAAGCAAATGTATTTATTCTAAAGTAAGCTATATTATTATTTAAATGTTTACCAGTAACAGTTGCTAATTCTATTTTAGCTCTAGTAACAGTTATATCAAAAGTTTTTAATGTACTAGGCCTATATACTTTTAGTACTACATCAGTACCAGCTGGTCCTTTAATTAAATCAATACTGTCTTGTAGAGGAAAACCAGCTATATCTATATCATTTACCATTAGTATTTGATCCTCAGTTAATAAACCAGCTTTCTCAGCAGGAGAATTATCTAAAGGACTAACTATAGTAAATCTACCTTCAATTACATCTACATAAGCTCCAATACCTTCTAAAGAGCCCTCTATCTTTTCTTCAAATTGTTTTTTACCAGAAGGTGTAAAGAATTCAGTATATGGATCATTTAAAGAATCAGCTAAACCTTTTAATGAACCATAGAACATATCTAGATCATTAACCTTATCAGATTGATAGTAATTATTTTTTAATATTCTTTGAATATACCAGTACTGACTAAAATCTATTTCTTTATCTATTTTAGGAAAGTCTAAACTACTTACTTCAGTAAAAGCAGTTAATTTAGTTTGATCAATATCAATAGCTAGATCTTTCAATGTTTTAAAACCTTGATTACCATTAGCTATTTGATACCTATAGTTGTCTAAAGGATTAACATACCAGGCTTCTCCGTGCTCCTCTACTTGAATTAGGAACTTACCTCTGGAATTAGAAGTTAATTCATAGTCAATATTAGTACTATCAGCATTAACTGGTATTTTATTTAAATTAGCATTACTAATACCAATACTTAATTTTTTTAATAATCTAGAAACAGCTACGCCATCTCTTAGTGGATATTTTTCCTTAGTATCTACATCAATATACCAATACTCTTTTTGATAGCCATCATCATGTACTAGAATAGTACCTGCATATCTATCTTGCAATTCAGTAGCATTAGGACCATCTGAGATTATAATCAAAGCTTTAGCATCTTGGCTAAAGAACAATAGAGCCAATAGTATAATTGGCAGTAGTAATAGTTTTTTCATATACTTATATTAATTATTTAATCAATTTTTTTCTTTTCAGTAACCCAAAAGCCTAAATATTTACCCAACATTAATCTAGTTTGGGAATCAACTGCTGGTATAGAGCCAAACAATACCATGGTAAAAGGGAAGATTAACCATTGTACAAACATCATTACATAACGGTAGTATTTAGCATATTTTTTATTCTTAAAGTTACTAGGCATAGGTGGTAGAATAACTACACTCATAGTAGCTATGACTATTAAACCAAACATACCAAAGTGCATTAATTTTTCTAGAATTAAAGGAGCATTCTGAGCTAGAACATTAGTCATAGCTTGTTTTTCAGCTAAGTATAATGGTAAATAGCCCATGATAGTTATTAATATCGGTGCAGTAGCCCATGAATAGACTCCTTCAGTCTGATTCCAGATATATATCCATTTTTTACTAGCAGGCATTTTCTTACACTTTCTAAAATGCCAGACCATGTAAGCAAAATGTTCTACTCCGTAAGCCCAACGAGTCATTTGCTTGTATTGCATTATCATACTTTAACCCAAAGTCGCAAGAAAGGCGTTATGCAGAGAAACAGGTATGTACATTGGTTCTACTTTATAGTCTACATCATAATGTATAAAACACAGT
>DAOVVF010000032.1 GCA_030632225.1 Candidatus Parcubacteria bacterium | reverse complement strand
AATTTTAAGTTTGTTATTAGCTTTGGTTGGTTTTTTACCTTTGTTAGCTAATTTAATAGCCTGGCCTTTATTTATTTTACTAAAGCTGATGGTAGTTATAGCGGAATATTTAGCTCAAATACCTTATGCCTATTTATTAATAGGTAATTTTTCTTTACCTTATTTAATCCTAAGTTTTGTTTTTATGTTTACTATTACTTTTATCTTAAAACCAAATAAGTATGAATAAAGCTATATTAATTATTTTAATAATCTCTAGTATCTTGTTATTTACTTTGTTTAAGCAAGAAAATAATCTGATAGTTCATTTCTTAGATATTGGGCAGGGTGATTGTATTTTAATTAGAACCCCCGCTGGACAGAATATATTAATAGATGGAGGTGCTGACAACAAACCATTATCTGAGATAGCTAAAGTTTTACCTTGGTGGGACAGAACTATAGATTATATAGTTATTACTCACTATCATGCTGATCATATGATGGCTTTGATAGAATTATTGAATAAGTATAAAGTTAAGCAAATATTAGTAACTGATCATCAGCCTGATGACTTGCTGTACAGAACCTGGTCAGAAAAGTTAGCAGAATATAATTTAGAAGCTACTGTAGTCCAAGCTGGACAGACATTTATCATAGAAGACAATTTATCTTGGCAGATAATAATTGCTGATGGCTATCATAAAGATTACAATGATAATTCTATAGTGATTAGATTAAGCTTTAAAGATATAGACTATTTGTTTACAGGAGATTTACCAACTGTGCAAGAGAAAAGAATATTAAATACAAATTTAGTATTAGAGTCGGAAATATTAAAAGTAGCTCATCATGGTAGTAAATATTCTTCTTCACAAGCTTGGTTACAAGCTATTAATCCAGAGCTCTGTGTTATACAATCAGGAGAGGATAATAAGTTTGGTCATCCTCATCAGGAAGCTGTAGATCGTTTTAAAGGTATAGATTGTCAAATAAAAGATAATCAAGTAGATAGTACTATTATAGTAGTTAGTGACGGACAGTCTTGGTGGTTGACTGAGTAAAATATATAAGATATAATTTAACTACCTTAGGTTGAAAGGCGTAGTGCTGAGACAGCATACGCGTAAGCACAAGGCAGGTCAGGAGCCACTGGGCTCCTATTAATGGTAGGAAAGGCGGTGCATTCTTATGAATGTCCTTACCTCTTTGCAGAACGTAATGAACGTAACCAAAAAGGCACAGGTGAACGCAAGCTTCTAGAACATCTAGGAAGTGCAAGTTCGCCACAACGTTCAAAACGTTAGCCCCCGTATTTAAGTATATGGGGGCTTTTTTATTACTTGATTTTTATATTAGATTAGCATATAATAAAGACAATTCAATTATTAAATTTAATCATTTATGTCCAATAATAAAACAAAAGTCCTTTTAATAGAGGATGAGGAAATGCTAGCTAATATGTATGAGGTTAAGTTCAAGAACGAAGGTTTTGATTTAGTTAAAGCTTTAGATGGTGCCAAAGGATTAGAATTAGCTAAACAAGAAAAACCAGACTTTATACTCTTAGACATTATTATGCCTAAGATGGATGGTTTTTCAGTACTAAAGGCTTTAAAAGAAAATGATAGTACTAAGCATATCCCGGTTATACTATTAACAAATTTAGGACAGGAAGAAGATGTAGATAGAGGAAATAAACTAGGTGCAGTTGGTTATTTAGTTAAAGCTAATATTACTCCTTCTGAAGTAGTCTCAGCTGTTAAGAAAGAAATAGCGAAAGTTGGCAAATAATATATTAGATAAGAAAAACTTCACCCTGTTTGATTTTAGCGGGGTGATTTAAGTAAATAAGTATATGGATTTTAAAAAAGAAAAAACATTTGTGATGATTAAACCTGACGGTGTTAAGAAAGGTTTAATTGGAGACATAATAGGACGCTTTGAACAACGTGATTTAAAAGTAGTTGCTTTAGAAATGTTTCAGCCTACTGTTAAAGATATTGATGGACATTATCCTAAAGATAAAGCTTGGATTAGCCGTTTAGGACAAAAGACTTTAAGTACTTACAAGAAGTACAATGTTGATCCTAAAAAGGAATTAGGTACGGATAAAGATTATGAGATTGGTAAAATGGTACGTAGCTGGTTAATAGATTATATGACTTCAGCTCCTTTAGTACGTATGGTTGTTGAAGGCATCCATGCTGTGGATATGGTTAGAAAGATTGGTGGTGCTACTTTACCTAATATGGCTGATATGGGTACTATCAGAGGTGATTATTCAGCTGATTCTCCAGCAGTAGCTAATAGTGAGAAGAGAGCAGTTATGAATTTGCTTCATGCTTCTGAAACTCCTCAAGAAGCTCAACATGAAATCAAGCATTGGTTTGGTAGTAGGAAGGTAATATTTGACTATAAACGATTTATTGAGTAACTTTAGCGAATATTTAAGCCCCGGCCTTGGTCGGGGTTTTTAATATTTGCCTCGCTTAAAATGTGATGCTATAATATATATGTAGCTCGTACTTTTGACTCTATATAAAACTCTACATCATTCTAGTACTGGGAACTTTATATCTATTAGAACCGTGGTTTTAATATGCGAGTACCCACCTTGCCTAGCAGGGGTCTACTATGTGACAAAGGTTAGAGCTATATGAGTCGTCAACTCAGTTTAAGTAATTAATCTATAAACTATGCACGATGACTTGCGGAAAGGCGTTTAATTTGTGTAATAACGAATATAACGCCTTTTTGTATTAAAAAATCCTGCTAGTGCAGGAAGTTTTAAATAGTAGATTGTTTAGCTTGCTTATTTATAGTTTTTATACAGGAAGTGCAGATCATTGTTTTCTTACCATCAATTTTCTTAGATTGCAAATTAACTCCCATCTTTCTTTTGGTAGCTATACGAGATTTACTGCGTAAGTTTCCAACAGCAGCTTTTCTATCACAGATTTCACAGACTTTAGCCATATTATTGCTTTTTTGCTTATTTAAGTTATAATTAATTCTAACGTTCAAATATACTATCATACAAAATAATTTTTGTCAAAGATGCTTTTAAGTTATTTATTTACCAGTCCTCAAATGTTTATGGTCATGGCTTTAGCCATTGTTTTTGCTTTGACTATCCATGAATTTTCTCATTCAGCTGCTGCTACTTATCTAGGAGATAATACTTCGAAGTACAGTGGTAGATTAACTTTAAATCCTTTAGCTCACTTGGATGTTTGGGTAACTTTAATTTTAGTGATTGCTGGTTTTGGTTGGGGTAGACCAGTACCAATTAATACCTATAATCTCAGATGGAGGCGTTGGGGAGAAGCAGCTGTTTCTATAGCTGGTCCTTTGTCTAATTTTATCAGTGTTGTTATCTTTGTTATTATCTTGAATATGATAGCTCCTTTCTTTTCTCCTGACAATCTATTAATACAATTTCTATTATTTCTAATATTTGTTAATTTAATTTTAGGAGTATTTAATCTGATTCCTATACCACCCCTAGATGGTTCTAAAGTACTATTTGCTTTTTTACCTCCTCGCTATGATGATTTCAAAAGAAAATTAACTATTAATGGTATTTGGATTCTAATTTTGTTAGTTATCTTAGGTAGAATATCCAGCTTTGATGTTTTTGGAGCTATAATTAACTTCTTCCTTGACATAGTTTACTTTTTTATATAACCATAGTAGAATAGAGGTAATTAGTTCTTTTCGTGTGCGGTAACCTCCGTTACTCAAAGAAAGCGAGGTGATAATCACTACAATAAAAAGTTCTCTCCTATCAATTGCATGTTCTTCGCATGCATGTTCCTACGTATAGGCATTATGGCTTCAACCACCATGATTAAGCACCAGTCTACTCGATCGACGACTACTGTTTTAAGCCTAACCTAGATTCTTTTACACCGCCTATACGTTTAAGGCCCCTTATCATTTAGTTCTCTCCTGACGCACTATCCCACCAAGAGCTTTTTGATAAGGGGCTCTTTTTTTATATCCCTATTTAAGATATAATGTAGGTGTTGACAATATTAGTTGTTCATATATAATAGCTAGTTGTACTTTTTCTGAGCGATCGGGTGAATCTGGGGAAGACACAGGCTGGTTTTGAAGCACAAACAAGAAAGGTAAAAGAAATCAACCAATTTCATCTCTGTATTATTTGATCGCGTCAGGACCCCCTGTTGTTAACTCGACAGGGGGTATTTTTTTTGCTATATTGTAATTGCGAGCCTTTCAATTCCCCCATTCACCTTAGGGTGCGCTCAGGGGAAGATTGATGAGTGATAGTATCAAGCTGTCACTTGAGCCCCCGTTATATTGTCGGGATACGACGGGGGCTTTTTTATTGACAAAAACTATATAATTATATATATTTGATTTACATCGGGGATGATCCAGTTTTATCTGTAGCTCTGAATGAGCGAGGTCAAACCTCATCTAGCAGTAAATAAACTGGATTACTTAAAGCCCTCGCTATTCGAATATTTGTATAGTGGGGGCTTTTCTTCTTGACTTATTTCCTACCATATGTTATTTTATTATCGACTTTAAAGCATTATTTGCTTTAATTTAATTTAATTATATGCCAACAACAAATCAATTATTGAAAAAACCCAGAAAGAGTCCTAAGGCTAAAAGTACTACGCCTGCTTTAAAGACTGTTTTAAATAGTTTGAAAAGAAGAAAAAGGGATTTACCTAAAGGAGCTCCTTTCAAAAGAGGAGTTTGCTTAAAGGTTACTACTACTACACCTAAGAAACCTAACTCAGCTTTACGTAAGATTGCTAGAGTTAGACTATCAAATGGTATGGAAGTTACTGCCTACATTCCTGGTGAAGGACATAATCTACAGGAACATAGTATTGTTTTAATACGTGGTGGTAGGGTTAAAGATTTACCTGGCGTTAGATATCATATTGTCAGAGGAGTTTACGATACTCAAGGCGTTGAAGGACGTAAGCAAGGTAGATCATTGTATGGCACTAAAAAGCAAAGGAAAGCTAGTAAATAATTATATGAGAGGAAAACCAGCCCCAAAGAGAAAAATAAATCCTGATCCAAAGTTTAATCGTCTTGATTTAGCTAAGTTAGTTAACAAGATAATGGAAAGAGGTAAGAAAACTGTAGCTCAGAAGATTATTTATGATGCTTTTGACTATATATCAGAAAAAGCAAAACAGGATCCTTTAGAAGTGTATGATTCTGCTATTAGAAATATTTCACCTAATTTAGAAGTAAAAGGTAAAAGAATAGGTGGTGCTAATTATCAAGTACCTATAGTAGTTACTGGGGATAGAAAGTTAATCTTAGCTCATCGTTGGCTATTAGAAGCTGCTAAAGCTAGAAAAGGAGCTGCTATGTCAGTTCGTTTAGCAGATGAATTAATGTCTGCAGCTAAAGGTGAAGGAAATGCTATGAAAAAGCGTGAAGATGTACAAAGAATGGCTGAAGCTAACAAAGCTTTTGCTCATTTTGCTTAATATTAATTTAATAATTAACTCATATGCCCAGACAACATCCTTTAGAAACAGTAAGAAACATTGGAATTATCGCCCACATTGACGCTGGTAAAACAACTGTAACCGAGCGTGTTCTTTTTTATACAGGTAAAAAACATAAGATTGGAGAAGTTCATGAAGGTGAAGCTGAAATGGACTGGATGGAACAGGAAAAGGAAAGAGGTATTACTATTACCTCAGCGGCTACTACTTGTTTTTGGGCTTTACCAGATTGGTTAGGCGGTGGAGAAGCTAACATTAATATTATAGATACCCCAGGTCACGTAGACTTTACTGTTGAAGTAGAAAGATCTTTACGTGTATTAGATGGTGGTGTAGTTGTTTTTGATGGTGTGGCTGGTGTAGAACCTCAGTCAGAAACTGTCTGGAGACAAGCTGATAAGTATAATGTACCTAGATTAGCCTTTATTAACAAAATGGATAGAATGGGTGCTGATTTTTATTTTGATTTAGATACTATTCATGACAGATTAACCAAGACTGCTCATCCAATGCAATTACCGATTGGTGCTGCTGAAACCTTTACTGGTATTATTAACCTTTTAGAAAGAGAAGATTGGTATTATTTAGATGAAGATGATAAAGAATTTGAAAAAAGAGATATT
>DAOVVF010000068.1 GCA_030632225.1 Candidatus Parcubacteria bacterium | reverse complement strand
ATTAAAGATAGCACTTAGTTCTTGATCTTTTGGTCCAACTAATTGTCCTTTAATTTCTAAACTTACTTCTTGATTAATACCTAAATCTTCTAATATCCAAGTAGTAGCATTAGTATCTAAAGGATCTACATTGGCTTCATCAAAATAAAAGCCTGATGGCCAACGTACACTTAATTCCATTTGCTGTAAAGTAACCGTATCTAAATTTTTGTAGGTCACCATATAGCTAATCTGATCACCAGAAACTATTTCCTGAGGACCTGTTACAGTTAATTCTAAACTTTTTTGATCATCCGTCTGATTAGTAGAACTCCAGTATACAAAACCAGCTACTGCTGCTAGGAAAATAAGGAAAAGAAACCAGATAAAGCCGCCTCTTCTTTTAGGGGCTTTTTGCAAAGTACGATATTCTTTAGGTACTTCTTTTTTTCTTTTTCTGTCTCTAACAATTGGTGCTTCATAGGAGCTTTTTCGAATAGGAGCTCTTCTGATTGAATCTAAATTCTTTTTGACTAGTTTAGCCATATGCAAATAGTTTTAATACACGGGATGGTCTTTCATAGACTGTTTGATAAAACAGAGAAGAAAGTTTAAGCCATTCCTTATTTAAATTATTATTAATTTCTAAATTATTAAATTGATGCCAGTCTGCTGAGATAATATGCCTTAGAAAATCAAGTAATTCATCACTAATTTGTATACCGCCTCTATCTGTATGCTCTCTACATATTATACCCCGACCAGGCATATATTTACCAGTTGATACTTTTTTCTGACAAATCAAGCATTCTTCTAATTCTGGCTGCCAACCGGCTACACTTAAGTATTTCCACAGAAATATTCTAACTAAGAGTAATTTTCTTTCCGGACTAACTGATTCATCATTTAAGAAAGAAAAGATGCTGTCTAATAGTTTAAACTCTGTTTTTTTCTGACTACCTCTATCTTCAGCTAGAAATAGTTCTACTATACTGGAAGCTAGAAAAAGATTACGTAAGTTTAATCTGACATTACTATAGTCATTTAGTGTTTCTACTCCAGCCATATGATCTAGCCTACCTCTGCCAATCATTACTCTGACTTTGGAAAATGGTAATAAATGACCTGATAACTTATTACCAGCTTTAGCAGCAGACTTCAACACTACGTTTATAATCCCCTCTTGCGGAGTAAATAAATCATACATCCGGTCAGCTTGATGCCAGGTTCTGCTTCTTAATACAAATGCTTCTGTCTTGAAAGACATTACTTTATCCCTAAAATAATCTTCTCGCCGTTGATATCAACTTCTTTCTTAGTCTTAGGACTCTTAGATACTTCTTTTAAATCTCCGGCTGAAGTATTAGTTATTAATTCTTGTTTAAACTTTGTAATTATATCTTTAAGGTACTTAGAATCTGTTTGATAGGTTTCAGTAGGACTATCTGTAGGTTGTAGACCAGCTTCTTTTCTTAGAGAGTTAATAAATCTAATTAATTCTCTAACTACTCCTTTATCTTTTAGATCCTGAGTTAATTCAGTATCTAGAGCAATAGCAAAATCAGTTACGGCTGCTTTCTCACCTTTACTTAAATTATCAACTACTTTAACTTGTTCTACATTTAACTCATCAGCTAGAATACTTAGATATTTATCTTCTCCTCCTAATTTACATTTACTCTCTATAGCTAAACTAGCTAAAGGCTGCCTAACCTTAACACCAGCTTTGGCCCTAAGAGCATGAGCTACTTCAGTAATCATTCTAACCTTGTCCATCTTTTCTAATACTGCTTCATCAATTAATTTATTCTCTAAACCTGGCCAGGTATCTAAATGGACTGATTCTTGCTTATTAGTAAAGCCTTGATAAATAATTTCAGCAGTTAAAGGAGTAAAAGGAGCTATAATCTTAGATAGTTCATTAAGGATAAAGCCTAGAGTAGCTACAGCTTGCTGTTTATCTTCAGTGTCTTGTCCTTTAAATCTATCTCTGGATCTCCTGACATACCAAGTTGATAATACGTCTATAAAATCAAATAAAGGACGAGTAGCTTTTAGTAAGTTATAATCTTCCATAGCTTGAGTTACTTCTTCATGTAATAATGTTAATCTACTAACTATCCATTTATCTAAATCATGATGTAAGTTCTGAGGTAAATCACCGGCTAAATTATGATTGCCTCTAAACATTTCATAGAAAGTAAAGACATTCTGTAACAAGCCAGTAAAACGACGATAGGTTGTTTGTAAATCCTTTTCTACAAAAGAAAAGTTTTCAGCTAGCATAACTGGAGATGATAATAGGTAAATACGTAAAGCATCAGCTCCATATTGATCCATCACCTTGTCAGGCTCTGGATAATTGTTAAGCTTCTTGCTCATTTTCTTGCCATCTTCAGCTAAGACAATACCATTAACAATTACATTATCATAGGCTTGCTTGCCTTTTATAGCTCCAGCAATAACATGAAGGTAGTAAAACCAAGCTCTGGTCTGATCAGCTCCTTCAGCAATAAACTTAGCAGGAAACCTTTTATTAAATTCCTTCTCATTAGCAAAAGGATAGTGGAATTGAGCATAAGGCATAGAACCTGATTCAAACCAACAGTCTAGTACATCAGGAATACGTTTCATAATACCCCCACACTTACACTTAAAGGTAATATTATCAACTACATGCTTATGAAGATCTTTAATCTCCTCTTTACTTATTTCTTCTAACTCTTTAACAGAACCAAAGACTCTTTTCTCTTCACACTTATCACAAATCCAAAGAGGAATAACTGAACCCCAGAATCTTTGACGAGATATAGACCAGTCTCTAGCACCTTCTAGCCATTTACCAAATCTACCAGCTTTAATATGAGCTGGTACCCAGTTTATATTCTTAGCATTCTTAAGTAACTTATCTTTTATCTTAATAACATTAACAAACCAGGAAGAAGTAGCATAGTTTAACAAAGGAGTATCACAACGCCAACAATGAGGATAACTATGCTCATACTTTTCTTTAGAGAATAATAGGTTCTTAGTAGCTAAATATTTTAATATCTTAACATCCGTAGCTTGTATATCATCTTTAGGTTTAACATTTAAACCAGCAAAATCTTTTACTTCTTCTTTAATAGTCCCATCCATATTAACATGTTGAACAAAGGGTAGCTTTTCTTCTCTGCCTAAATTCATATCATCTTCGCCAAAAGCAGGAGCTATATGAACTACACCAGTACCTTCTTCAGTAGAAACAAAATCAGCTGAATAGACCCTATATGCATTTTCCCATTTCTTTCTTTCATCATAGTCTTTAGTCCATGACAAGGCTTCTCCATCTTCTTTTACATAACCATCTTCAACGGTTTCACCTGTATCACCTCTTTTAACAGAAGAAATGGAACCGACATGCTCTTTATCTTCTTTAAAAGGTAGATAGTAATCAAAGAGAGGCTTATATTCTTTACCTACTAAATGTTTACCCTTAAATTCTTCAACAATTTCTGGATCTTCTCCTAATTCTTTAGCATAGTTCTCCCAAAGGTCTTTAGCTAGGATATAGTATTCATCACCTTTTTTAATTTTGACATAATCAATATCCTTGTTCACAGCTAAAGCAACATTACCAATTAATGTCCAAGGAGTAGTTGTCCAAGCTAATAGATAAGTATTAGCTTCATAACTTAATTCAAACTTAGCTGTTAATGATATATCTTTAACATCTTTGTAACCTTCAGTTACTTCTGATTGAGACAAAGTAGTTTCACAACGAGGACAAATATGCATAGAACGATAGTCTTCATAGATTAAATCTTTGTCCCATAATTGCTTAAAGATCCACCAGATAGATTCCATATATTCTAGATCCATAGTCTTGTAGGCATCTTCCATATCTACCCAGCGTCCTAATCTACGTATAGTTACTTTCCACTGATCAGCATATTCTAGCACTCTATCACAACAACGTGCATTAAATTTATCAACTCCATGCTTTTCTATATCTTTTTTGCTAGAAAAACCTAGTTCTTTTTCTACAATGTTTTCAATTGGTAAACCATGACAATCCCAACCCCAT
>DAOVVF010000038.1 GCA_030632225.1 Candidatus Parcubacteria bacterium | reverse complement strand
TTTTTTTCTAAAAAATGGAAAGAAATAATTTATAAACTATTACATAAATATGAAAAAAACAGCAAACACCTTGTTTAAAATTATCTTTGGTTTATTTATTCTGTCTATTCCTTGGCAGACCCGTTGGATCTTCTTTGCTTGGAGCGAACAGGGTAGACTATGGGAATATGGACGCTTAGGGTTATATGGCAGTATGATTCTGCTAGCTTTAGCTGTTATATTCTTTATTTTTAACAACAGGAAGGAACTTCATTTTTCTAAACATAAGTTTCTTTATTTTGTTTTTGCCTATTCTATAATAATAGGTTTTCTTTCTCCTATTCCAATAGTTTCTTTCTTCTATCTCCTAGTTATTTATCTGGCAATTCTCTTTGCTCATCTAGCTAGATTTATTCCTAAGTTTTTTATTCTAAGATTATTTTTATTAAGTGGTTTGATTCAGGCAGTACTAGCTATTCAACAAGCCTTAGGACAGGGGATTGGTGCTAATAAATGGTTAGGCTTAGCTGAACATCTGCCTGGTACTTTAGGTACAGCTGTTGTAGAGTTTGCTGATTTAAGAATTCTAAGAGCTTATGGTGCTTTACCTCATCCTAATATTCTAGGAGGTTTTTTATTTGTAGCTATCTTTATTGGTATATATCTTTGGCTTCATTTATATCGTCAGGCTAAGGAAGATCATTGGTCAAAAAAGTTTCTTAAAAAGCATGTTTGGGAGTTGTTGTTTGTAATCTTCAGCTTATCTATCTGTACAGTTGGTTTGTTAGCTACATTCTCTCGTAGTGCTGTCTTAGGTCTAGCCGCTGGTCTTCTTAGTGTTTTCTTGATTAATATTTTTAAGAGAGATTGGATAGTAGTTAATGTGATTGTTAAATATGTAGCTGTCTTTATATTAGCTATGCTAGCTTTTAATCTATGGTTTCCTGGAGCTTGGACAGCTCGTTTAAATATAGATGGTAGATTAGAACAACAGTCTATACAACAAAGAGCTCAGACATATCAGCAATTCTATATGGGGGATTGGAAACAAGTATTATTTGGACAAGGTATGGGCATGAATACACAAGTAGCCTATCAACAGAATCAAGCTCAACCTATCTATACTGTTCAGCCTATTCACAATGTCTTTATGTTAGCTTTAGCAGAAGTAGGCTTGATTGGTGCTTTGATATTATTGAATATAGTTCGGTTGGTTATTAAAGAAGCAGATAAGGTGGATATAATGGCTACTAGTTTGCTATTGGGACTAATAGTGATTGGCTTGTTTGACCATTATCTATGGACTACTTGGACAGGCTGGCTGTTAGTAGCTTTCGGCCTAGTTAATTTGTATAAGACGAAGCTGAAGACTTAGCTTTTAATTAATTTTATTTTAAAAGTAAAAGACGACTTTATTAAAAAGTCGTCTTTTTTACGGATTGAGTTATTGTATAATAACCAATTCTTTTTCTTGCCCATCTTTTGTTACGATAATAATCTTTTCTCCGTTTGTTTTGCATTCAAGCATGTGTTCGATAAGCTTTAAACCTTCTCGAAAGATTTCAGCTTTTGTTTTGCCAATGGTTTCGGATAGTCGATCTGCTCGTTGGTGAAGATCAGGCGTTAGATCTACTGTTATGCGGATTGTTTTCTTTTTTTTACCCTTTTTCATTCGATTAACCTCCGTAAAAATGATTTCAGAATATTTTTTAAATTGAAAGATCTTAAATATTAACAAAGTAATATATCAAATTATATTGATTTTGTCAATAGTATGGTTAAAAATAGACTATTGACAAAATATAATTAGCACTCTATAATACGGAGTGCTAATTTTAATTAATAATTAAGTATATTAATATGAATTTAAAACCTTTAGGAAACAGAGTAATAGTAAAACCAATGCCTAAGGAAGAAACTACTAAGGCCGGCATTATATTGCCTGAAACTGTTAATAAAGAGTCTAGAATGGAAGGTGAAATAATAGCTATTGGCTCTGGAGAAAAAGTATCTAAATTAAACTTAAAAGTAGGTCAGAAAGTAGTCTATTCTGAATATGGTGGTTCTGAAATAAAGATTGAAGATCAGGACTACAAGATTTTAAATCACGATGATTTACTAGCAATAGTAGAATAATTAATATTATATAAATATGGCTAAACAAATTATATTCAACGAAGAAGCAAGAAATAAAATGAAGATAGGTGTAGATGCCTTAACTGATTCAGTTAAAGTTACCTTAGGTCCTAAAGGACGTAATGCAGTACTTGATAAAGGTTTTGGTGCACCAACTATTACTAAAGATGGTGTGACTGTAGCCAGAGAAATAGAGTTAGAAGATAAGTTTGAGAATCTAGGAGCTGAGATTGTTAAAGAAGTAGCTGCTAAAACAGCTGATGTAGCTGGTGATGGTACTACTACTGCTACTGTTCTAGCGCAGAATATTATAACTGAAGGATTAAAGAATGTTACAGCTGGTGCTGATCCCCTAGCCTTAAAGAGAGGTATTGACAAAGCAACTCAGGCTGTTGTAGAAAATTTAAAGAATATTTCTAAAGAAGTATCTGATCATAATGAAATAGAGCAAGTTGCTGCTATTAGTGCTAATGACAAAGAAATAGGTAAAACTATTGCTTCTGCTATGCAAGCAGTTGGTAAGAATGGAGTAATTACTGTTGAAGAGTCACAAAGCTTTGGTATTACTAACAAAGTAGAAGAAGGTATGCAGTTTGATAAAGGATATGTATCACCATATATGGTTACTGATACTGACAAAATGCAAGCTGTTTACAGTGATATACCTATTTTAGTCACAGACAAGAAGATTTCTTCTCTGCAAGATATGCTACCCTTACTAGAATCTTTAGCTCAAAGCGGTAAAAAAGATTTAGTAATCATTGCTGAAGATATAGAAGGTGAAGCTTTAGCTACTTTAGTAGTTAACAAGATTAGAGGAGTATTAAATGTTCTAGCTGTTAAAACTCCTGGTTTTGGAGATCGTAAGAAAGAAATGCTTCATGATATAGCTGTACTAAATGGTCCCAAAGTAATTTCAGAAGAAGTTGGTATTAAATTATCCAGTGCTACTATTGATATGCTTGGTTCAGCTAGAAAAGTAGTATCTACTAAAGATAATACTACCATCATTGATGGTAAAGGAGACGAGACTGCTATCAAAGAAAGAGTATCTCAAATAGAGAGAGCCGTTAATAAGGCTGATTCTGATTTTGATAAAGAAAAGTTACAAGAAAGACTTGCTAAATTAACTGGCGGTGTAGCTGTTATTAAAGTAGGAGCTGCTACTGAAACCGAAATGAAAGAAAAGAAAGATAGAATAGAAGATGCTTTAGCTGCTACTAAAGCTGCTGTTGAAGAAGGTGTGCTAGTTGGTGGCGGTGTAGCTTACCTAAGATCTTTAGAAGTTATTGATAGTTTAGATTTAGAAGATGAAGAAAAATTAGGTGCTGAAATATTAAAGAAAGCCTTAGTTACTCCTTCAGAACAGATTGCTGAGAATGCTGGTAAAGATGGTAAGGTAGTTATAGCTGAAGTTTTAAAGAATAAAGGTAATGTTGGTTATAACGCTAGAGATGACAAGTTCGAAGATTTAGTAGAAGCTGGTATTATAGATCCAACTAAAGTTACTAGATCTGCTTTACAGAATGCTGCTTCAGCTGCTGGTATGTTTTTAACCACAGAAGTAGTAGTAACTGATATTCCAAAGAAAGAAGATGACAATCCTGGTCCTGCTGGAATGCCTGGTATGGGTATGGGTGGCGGTATGCCAATGATGTAAAAAATATATTAAAAAATAACAAAAACACCCCTAGGGGTGTTTTTGTGGTATAATGTATATACTTAATAATTAATAGATATATTATGAAGAAGTTATTTATTTTTGCTCTAGTATTTGCACTAGTAGCACCCTTTATACAAGTAGGACAAGCTGAAGAAGCTCTAACGCCCTCTATAGAGGTTACTTATCCTAATGGAGGTGAAGAATGGCAAGCAGGTGAAACCTATGAAATTACTTGGAATCAAGAAAATGTAGATAGTGTTTATCTGGATCTTGTTAGTTCAGGTGGAATAGTAACAGTTATTGATAATATAACAATAGATTCGGCGGAAACCCAAGGAAGCTATAGTTATACTGTACCAACAACATTAAATTTAGATGGAGAGTACAAAGTAAAACTAACGGGGTATTTAATAGGTGTAGGATCATCAATTGATGAAAGTGATGATTATTTTACTATTCTGCCGGCTACATATGATTTAATCATAGAAAATTTTGCAGTAAGTCAATTCGTTGGTTTTGGTTTACCAACAGAAGGCCCACCATTATTTTCTGGCATGACATTATCTTTTGATGTTGATATAGATAATATTGGAGCAGAACAATCATCAAGCTTTTTTCATGGTGTAAAATTAAAAGTTGAAGTAGCAGACCATGTTTGCGAAGCACAATTAAGTACTGAATTTCCGCCAGGACTTATATCTTGTATGGATAGGTTTTCTTTAGACGCAGGAATCTATGCAGCTACATCCACTATTGATTTTGATAATCAATATGAAGAATCAAACGAGGACAACAATACTGCAACTACCACTTTCACAATAGTAGATGCGGATGATGAGGAAGAAGATGAAGATGACGATGATGAGGCCATGGAGAAAGTTTTAGTCTGCCATGTTACTGGTAATGGTTCTTCTCATACTTTATCAATTGCTGAAGCAGCTTTAGCTGCTCATTTAGCACATGGTGATACAGAAGGTGCTTGTGAAAGTGTTGCCACATCTACACCACAAATAAAGGTTAATCGAGGATTAGTTAACAGATTAAAAGGAAAAATTCTTCTACAAGTTGAAGACCATGGAGAAGCCTGGTATGTCAGACCAGATAATGGCAAAAGAATGTATATGAAGGATGGTGCTGCAGCTTACGGTATGATGAGAAATCTAAGTTTAGGCATTACCAACGCTGACCTATTACAAATTCCAGTTGGTTTTGAAAACAGGTTTGAGTGTGCAGATTCTGATGACGATGGTTTGTGTGATAAGTTAGAGGAGGGTTTGGGCACAGATCCTAATGATGATGATTCTGATGACGATGGTTTTAAGGACGGTGAAGAAGTAAAAAGTGACCATAGTCCTTTGGGTAAGAATAAATTACAATATAACAATAGCTTAATAAACAGGTTAAGGGGACAGATATTATTACAAGTAGAAGGCCGTGGAGAAGCTTGGTATCTTAACCCTGATGATGGTAAGAGATACTATATGCCAGATGGACCAGCTGCTTACCAGATTATGAGATTTTTAAGTCTAGGTATAACTAATGAAGATTTATCTGGAATACCAGAATAATCTATTAATATAAAAACCCCTGATTACTTTCAGGGGTTTTTGTTTTGATCAAGGATTGTAAGGGCGAATGTTTTTCAGTCGCCATAGAGTATGGCGATCTTTGTCAATGTGATAATAACCAACCAGAGTACTGTTATTGTAGCTAACAGCTACAAATCTTTTAGGAGCAGCCATGATTTTTTGGGGATCATTAGGATCTGCCCTGACTGTACCAATTGTATCAGAAATAATGTTTACAACAGCCATACCTGGTTTAAGATCTTTCTTACTTAATTGATCCATTTATAGCCTCCTTTTAGTAAAAGAACTAATCCAGATTATATTAATTGGTCTGTTTTGTCAAATCTAGTAGTTAAGTTCTTTTTTTGCTATAATATAG
>DAOVVF010000025.1 GCA_030632225.1 Candidatus Parcubacteria bacterium | reverse complement strand
CGTATGGCCATTAATATGCCCTTACAAGGCACGGCAGCTGATCTGATGAAAATGGCCATGATTGATATCGATAAAAACTTGCCAAATATAAGCTCTGGGACTAAAATGATTCTACAAGTCCACGATGAATTGGTTATGGAGGTACCTAAACAAGACCTCGCTAAAGTAGCTAAATTCGTTAAAAACACTATGGAAAGTGTATATAAGCTACCTATTCCTTTAATAGTAGATATAGAAGCAGGTACTAACTGGGGTCAATTGAAAAAACTAGATAAATAGTATGATATTTTTCTACTATGGTGAGGACTCTTTTAGAGCCTACCAAAAAATACAAGCTATTGTAGCTAAATTTACTGACAAGATTGATAAGAGTCAGCACAATATACAAAGTCTTGATGGAGAGACTATTAGTGCTGATGATTTTTTTAAAGCTGTCACAGCTATGGGTTTTTTAGCTGATAAAAAACTAGTGCTAGTTAAGAATATTTTTAATAATAAAAAACTATCAGAATGGCAAGATGCTTTATTAGACTTTTTGAAAAAACAAAAAGATTCTCCTGATGAAAACTATATTATCTTCTGGCAAGCTGGTAAAGCAGATAGCAGAACTAAACTATATAAAACTTTAAAGAAATTTAAATTTGCTGAAGAGTTTAATAAATTAAAACCACAGGAATTAAATATTTGGATTACTAATCAAGTAGCTAGACATAAAAAGAAATTAAGTCCTGAAGCTTTGAAGTTGTTAGTTAACTATGTTGGTAATGATCTCTGGCAATTATATCAGGAAATTACTAAGTTAGTTAATTACAGCAAAGAAGAAGTAACAGAAGAGGATGTAAAAACTTTAGTACAAGCTAAAGTGGATGATAATATTTTTAATTTAATTGATGCTCTAGGAAACAAGGACAAAGCTTTGTCATTAAAATTAATTGAAGAACAATTAAAAAGCGGAGTTAATCATCAATATATTCTAACTATGATTATTAGACAATTTAGGTTTATTATCAAAGCTAAGGCTTTAGGTGATAGAGCAACTAATTCTTGGCTATTAGCTAAGACGTTAAAAATACCTAACCTAGTAGCTGAAAAAACATTAGAGCAAAGTAGAAGATATACCATGGATCAATTAAAGAGTATTTACAAACAATTATTAATTTTAGATGAAAAATTTAAAACTACTGCTAATCAAGAAAAGATACTCTTTACTCAAATGATTAATAACCTTTAAGTTGTTTGACTAGTATATTTAATATGCTAGTATTGTAATATAGAGTTTAGGCAACTATTAACCTAAATATCTATAGATGCTACATTGTCATATGGAGCATCAACCCTCCCAAAAAGGGCCGTACCTAGTACGACCCTTTTTTTATACTTGACTAATTGTTTTAATATTTATAATATACAAGAGCTGACTGGAGGCTTGGTCGCTTCTTTTCGGCGGGCACCGAGGGGTCGCATCAAATGTGGCCCCTCTTTTTTATATTTTAAAATCAAAAACAGCCCTATCAAGGGCTGTTTCTATTTATTTACTTTCTTTCTTAGGTTTAGCAGTCTTATGCTTGTTATCTAACTTAGACATAAATCTAGATTTCTTTCTATTACCAGTATTAGACTTTAGAATACCTGTCTTTATTGCTTTATCAACTGCTTTTTGTAGAGCTTTAGCATATTCTACTATCTTGTCATCATTACCAGCCTTAAGAGCTCTTTCTCCCTTTTTAATTAGCTCTTTGATATTTCTTTTAACTAAAGAGTTGTTCTTGGTTCTCTTAACAGTGTGTCTTAAATGCTTTTTAGCTGCTTTCTTGTTTGGCATATTATCTTTTATCTTAAATTAAAAACTTATAAGATGTTATCATGACTAGCAGATTAAGTCAAGCCTTTATTAATCATATCTATAGCTTGTTCAGGACTTAAATAGCTACTATTCTCATCAACCCTATCTAAGTCTATAGCTCTAGCTAAGAAAAAATCACCAATAGCTGTTCTTTTTAAATCTGTTAATAGAGCTCCTTGTTTAGTAGCTTTGCCCAGATCATTAGCTAAAGAACGTATATATGTACCAGCTGAGCAACTTACTTTCAAACTTAAATTAGGATACTTAAATTTTACTATATCTAAAGAATGTATAGTTATCTCTGTGCTAGGTAAATCTACTTCCTTGCCCTGTCTGGCTAATTGATGCAGTTTCTTACCTTTAACTTTCTTAGCAGAATACAAAGGAGCTTGTTGAACTTGTTTACCTAGAAACTTTTTTAAAATACTTTGTAAATAATCTAATTTAAAACTTTCAGCTGATTTATTAACCACAACCTCTCCTTCTAAATCATAGGTATCTGACGTTTGGCCAAAAACTATATCTGCTTGATATACCTTGGGTAGTAAATGAAACCAATCTAGTAACTTAGTGGCTTTAGCTACAGCTACAATTAGCAAACCAGAAGCTAAAGGATCTAGAGTGCCAGCAAAACCAACTTTCTTTATATTAAGTACCTTGCGTAAAGTTGATACTGCTAAAAAAGAATTAACACCTTTTGGTTTGTTAATTAAATAAACTCTAGCCTGTTTATCTTTTAGAATATTATGTATCCTAGAACTTTTAAAGAAATTTTCTTTTAAAGGATTTAGGATTTTTATCTTTACCTTTTTTTTACTACCTTCTACTGCTAAAGAAAAATTTTCTTGTAACCATATTTGATCATAACCAAAACATAATATATCTGGCTTAAGCTTAGCTATAATATCTTGTACGGTCTCTTTTTCTCTAACAAATACTTGAATATCATATGGTGCTAATTTTTCTTGTCTAATTTTTTCATTGTAAAAAGGCTTGTTACCACCTAAAGTAATAATGGCTTGATCTGATTCTAATACAGATGTTACTTGTCCATATTGTTTAGCTTGATTAATAAAAGAAGTATGCCCAGGATGGACAACATCAAACTTACCGAATATCAATACTTTCTTCATGTTAATATTTTAGATAAATAGAAGTAATTTGGCAAATATACTTAAATGGTTTACAATAGAAATATAGATAAATATTAAAGGAAAGGGGGTGGAGAGCATGAGTCAGCCTTGCAATTGCCCAACAGCTTTTAATATAATTACTGGCATATTTCTAATGACCTTAGCTATAGTTTCTTGGATGCATGCCTGGGGAATACATATGCCAGTCTGGTTATCAGTACTATCTTTTGTCTGGGGATTACTGATGATAGTTTTAAATCACTTAAATCGTATCCATGAAGATGCAGAGAATTTAAGTTCAGAAGAAGCCACTAGACTGCATGCGTATGATAGATGAATAATTCTAAAGCGATATAAAAACACCTTGAAGAATAACAAGGTGTTTTTTAATTTACTCAATGTTTATAATTATAGCCGGAGTATTAATCCTTTCATCCTTGTAGTTTTTAACAATCATATATAGTTTGTAAACTCCAGGACTTAATCCCTCTCCCCAAGCCACTGTCATATTCTTAGGCACAGGAGCTTCCCAGTAAGCAAACCATTTAGAATTATCATCTGGATCTATATAATAGAAGTCTACTTTTTTTAAATTATTAGGTTGATCAATATTAATACTTAAATTAATTGGCAGGCTAGACTGTGAAACAGTATCTCCATTAGTAGGCTCTAACCAAATAACATTAAAACTTCTGTCTTCATCACTAACCTGTAGATTAATAGTAATACTATCTTCCTTAAAATTATCTAAATCATCAAAAACAATTGCTTTTAATCTATGCTCCCCGTTTTTTATAAAAGGATTAAGTTGATAAGTTAAACTAAAGGGTGAATTAGTACTTTGTCCTATTTTCTCATCATCTAGAAAATACTCTACTCGCTCTACACCACGAGGCGCACTAACATTTACTGACATAGAAATACTAGACTTGTTAATTTTTTTGTTATTACTAGGACTTGTTAAATTAATAGATGGTTGTAGTTCTGGCAAATGTACATCATCATATTCTGTTGGGGCTTCATCAGTGGTATAGCCTTGCTCTTCAGCCCATTTTTTAACAGGCTCTTCCCATAAATTATACTGTGGATCATGACTAGGATTATCTAAAGCATTACCCAAAGGATCATTAGTATTTACATAATGTAAAATATTATGAACTTCTAAATATTTCTTTTCTTCTATCTGAGTATATGGAGTATATTCTGTAGCTAATTTACCTGACATTTTATCAATTCTAACTGGTTCACTGCCGCCTAGCTCACCACAGACCATTGGCTTGTCACAATCACCTAGCTCTTCTTTAGCAAAACCTTTAATTGGCATATCTTGAGTAACTTCTCTCATAAACTTATTCCAAATAGGAGCAGCTACATTAGAACCAGCAGCACCTCTTTTCATTTCTGAACTATCATTATGACCAACCCAGACACCAGCAGCAAGATCAGGAGTATAGCCAATAGTCCAAGCATCACGATAGTCATTAGTAGTACCAGTTTTAGCAGCTACTGGTCTAGCTCCTAAAGTTAAATAATTATTCTCTCCAAAAACAAAAGCTCTAGATCCATTATCTGATAATATATCACTTAATATTCTAGTAAAATTCTTTTCAACTACTCTTCTACCTTTGTTCTCTGTGTTTTCTTCAATAACCTTACCACTACTATCTTCTATCTTTAATATGGGTACTGTTTCCTTGTAAACTCCTTCCCGAGCAAAAGTAGCATAAGCATTCGTATGTTCAAGTAATTTAACTTCTCCGCCTCCCAAGACTAAAGATAGTCCAAAACGAGATCTATCACTAAGAGTAGTATAACCAAACTTGGTAGTTAAATCTAAAATATTATCTATACCCGCTAAATACAAAGTTTTAACAGCTGGAATATTAACAGATCCAGCTAAAGCCTGCCTCATGGGTATTGGTCCTCTTTCTTCCAAATCATAGTTATGAGGAATATATGCTTCACCAGCAGCGGCAAAATTAGTCACCAGGTCAAACAGTATGGTTTCAGGCCTATAACCCTTCATAAAGGCGGCTAGATAGGCTAGAGGCTTCATAGAGCTGCCTGGCTGTCTGTTAGCTAAGACTACATTAACTTGACCATCAATATCATCGTCAAAGTAATCCTTAGAGCCAATCATGGCTAATATTTCACTAGTATTTACATCAATAGCTACTAGAGCAGCATTATTAGCTTCATAGTTCTCTAAATTCTGTGGCGCTATTTCATCTATAGCTGCCTGAGCTAATTCTTGAGCCTTCCAATCTAAAGAAGTTATTATCTTCCAGCCACTTTGTTCTACTAGGGTAGTACCATATTTTTCTTCTAATAGCTCTCTAATATACATAACAAAATGAGGAGCTTTAATCTGTTCAGCTCTTTTCTTGAAAACTAATTCTTGTTGTTTAGCAGACTCAGCCTGCTCTTCAATAATATAGTCTTGGTCTACCATTAAGTTAAGAATGGTGTGCTGACGATTAATTAAAACATCTTTGTTAGAACCATAAGGAGAGTAAGCAGTTGGTGCCTGTGGTAAAGCTGCTAGTATAGCTGCTTCCGCTATAGTAATATCTTCTACTGACTTATCAAAATAGTAACGAGAAGCTGCTTCTACACCATAGACAGAACCACCATAAGGTATTTCATTGAAATAGAATTCAAGTATTTGCTGTTTATCATACTTCTTTTCTATTTGATATGATAGTATCCATTCTTTTATCTTTCTAGATAATCTTCTTTCATTAGTTAGAATAGCATTCTTTACAAACTGCTGAGTTAAAGTAGATCCACCTTGGGTTCTTTTACCTTGTAAACGAGGCATAATCTGTCCACGAATAATACCCCACAAAGAAATTCCTTTATGACTGTAGAAATTTTTGTCTTCGATAGCGATAGTTGCGTCTATAACATGCTGAGGAATATCTTCAATAGAGATCAGAGTTCTGTTTTCTGGACCATGCACTTCATAAAGCAATTCTTCTCCTGTCCGATCATAGATCTTAGTGCTCAAAGCAATAGACCTATCCATTATCTTACCTGGTTCTGGTAAGTCTTTAGAATACCAAGCAAATAATCCAATAATAAAAATGCCAGCTAAAAAGAATAAACCTAAAGCATAGGGCCAGGTCTTTCTAATTAACCTGCTCCAAAATCCTCCACTAGGTAATTTAGGTACTTTCTTAGGAAAAGAAAAATGCCTAGACTTTTTCCTCCTCTTGGCATTGATATTACTAGCTACCCGATGTGACCTAAAGCTAGTTCCTGTACCACCTACCTTGCGTTTTTTAAAATTTGACTTCAATTGTGGAATTGGCATAGTATTTAAATTATATCAGAAATAGGGTATAATTTAAAATATTATTAATATAAAGTATGATTAAAACTAATACAGATAGAGAAAAAATACAAGAGCTATTAACCAGAGGCACAGAAAAGGTCTATCCTAGCCCTGATTTCCTTAAAAAGCTATTACTATCAGATAAACAGCTTTCTTTGTATTTAGGCATAGATCCTACTGGCAATAGCCTACATTTAGGCCATAGTATTAACCTACTCAAATTAAAACAATTCCAGGAATTAGGTCATAAGGTAATAATATTGGTAGGTGACTTTACAGCTACTATTGGTGATCCAACTGACAAAACAGCTACTAGACAGCCTTTAACTAGGCAGCAGGTATTAAGCAATGCTAAAGATTACAAAAAACAAGCTAGCAAGTTTTTAGACTTTACAGGCAAGAATAAAGCAGAGTGGAGATATAATAGTCAGTGGTTAGATAAGATGAAATTTGATCAAGTATTGGACTTAAGTACTAACTTTACTGTTCAACAACTTTTAGAAAGAGACATGTTCCGAGAAAGAGTTAAAAGAGGTAGGCCAATTAGTTTACATGAATTCCTCTATCCTGTACTACAAGCCTATGACTGCGTAGCTATGAAAGTAGATG
>DAOVVF010000064.1 GCA_030632225.1 Candidatus Parcubacteria bacterium | reverse complement strand
TTATGGTGATAATCATCCAGAAAATATTATTATAGAGAACTTAGAAACAGATCATTTAGAAATGATAGACTTTACAGACATAGCTCTGGGAGACCCCATGATGGACTTAGGTACCTTTATTCAGCAATTTGATTTTATGGGACACAACTTTATATCTCGTAATAAGATGAATGAATATAAGATTTTTTTTATAGAAGCATATTTTAATAAAAAGTTTGATAAGATAGATATAGAATATGTTAATAGAATTAACCTATATCAAAGTTGGACAGCTTTACGTAGCGCCACCTTTTTATTCTATATGAAAGACACGGAACATCCTATTATAGATTTACTTCATGACAGTGAAAAATATTTAGAATTAGCTAAGAATAGTCAAAGAAAAATTAACTTACTTTAATATGAATAATCCTAAACACAATATTATTTTTGAGGGGCCTGAATTAGGCGGTAAAAGCTGGTTAATGAGCCAGGTCTTTAATTATCTAGAGCCTAAGTATAATAGTGGCGGCAAAACAATGGATGGCTGTCATTGGTTTAACTGCGACGTTGGTATTTTTGGTACGAAACATGGTCAAATAGCTATAGAGAAGTATATGGACTTACTAGAAGCTATAAACGATACTAATGTTATGCTAGAAAAGTTTCATTTAACAGAAGCTGTTTATCAAAAACTGTATCACAACAAAGATTATGATTTTAAAAGTATTGACAATAGGTTAAAGAAGATTAATGCTAAGATAATTTTAGTTACTTTTGATAAAGATGAAAAGCTGTTAAAGAAAAGACTAGCTGATAGATTAAATCTCTATCCTCATTATTCTAAAATTGCTCAAGAGCCTAAAGATTATATAAAGCAGCAGCAACTATATTTAGAGTTAATTAAGGAAAGTAATTTAGAACATTTAATTGTTAATGCCTCTGTTTTGCCTAATGATAAATTAGTTGATGATATAATAAAGTTTTTAGGAGAGAAATAATATTTTAAAACAGCTTTATGATAAGGCTATTTTTTGATATAATTAAGTTATGAAAAAATTACAAATACTATTAGCTGGAGCAGAGTTAGCTCCTTTAATTAAAGTGGGCGGTTTAGGAGATGTAATGGGTGCTTTACCTAAGGCTTTAAGTAGATTAGGAGCTTCTGTTAAAGTGATTATTCCTTTCTATGGAGCTATTAAATGTAAGGCTAAACTAGTTAAAAAGAATATTAGTTTAGATATAGAGGGCAAGATAACTAAGTTTGATCTATACCAAACTGCATTACCAAGCTCTAAAATTACTGTTTATCTTATCAAACATAAGTTATTTAACCATAACAAAGTATATTTAGGTAAACGCAAGTATTTAAAAGGCTCTGTCTATACCAGAGAAGTAGGTGACGTAGAAAGATTTGTTTTCTTTTCCAAAGCAGTAGTAGAAAGTATTAGAACCATGAAATGGAAATTAGACGTATTACATTGTCATGACTGGCATTTAGCTTTAACACCTACCTTTGTTGACGAGTATAATATAGCTGATGATAATTTTCCTAACATCAAAACATTATTTACTATTCATAACCTAGCTAATCAAGGAGTAACTGGTTTGGACATTGTTGATTATGCAGCTTTACATCATAAATTAACGCCTGCTTTAATGGAAGATTACTATGACAAAGATGGGCAGGTAATTGATTTAATGAAAATAGGTATACTTTCTGCTGACTATATTAATACTGTTAGCCCTAATTATGCTAAAGAGATTTTAACTAAAGAGTACGGGGAAGATTTAGAACAATATTTACAAAGAAGGCAAAAACATTTAGCAGGTATAATTAATGGTATTGATTGGAAATTGTTTGATCCTAGTAAAGACAAGTATCTTAAAAAGAAATATTCTGTAAAAACTGTTGGAAAGAATAAGTTAGTTAATAAACAATTTTTACAAAAAAAGTTTAAACTACCAATAGATGATAATGTGCCTTTATTTGGCTTAGTTAGTCGTTTAGTTGGACAAAAAGGTTTAGATATTTTAGTACCAGCTTTAGAAAAGGTATTAAAAAAGAATGACTTACAAGTTATTGTCTTAGGCACAGGTCAGCCAGAGTATGAAAATGCTTTAAAAGATTTAGCCAAGAAGTATCCTCAGAAAGTTAAAGCCAGTATTACCTTTGATATAGCCTTAGCTCAACAAATATACGCTGGTTCGGATTTCTTTCTAATGCCCTCAAAGTTTGAACCTTGTGGTTTAGGACAAATGATAGCTATGCGCTATGGTACTATTCCTGTAGCTAGAGCCACAGGAGGATTAAAAGACACTGTGCATAATAACAAGACGGGAGTGGTATTTAATAAATATACTGTTAGTGATATGACCAAAGCTTTGAACAGCTCTTTGCGTCTTTACAAGAATAAGGCTAAAATAAAGAAGATAATTTTAACTGATATGAAACAGGATTTTTCCTGGGATAAATCAGCTAAAGAATATATTAAGTTATATAATAAGCTAAAATAAGTATATGCCAGAAATAAAGCCACAGATTAGAAAAGACTATATTCAGGATAAGTATGTTATTATAGCTCCTAAAAGAGGTAAAAGACCCCATGATGTTATCACACCTAAGAAGTATCAAAAGAAACTAGTATCTTCTTGTATTTTTTGTCCAGACAATCTTAAAGCTGTTAAAAGTTTGTACCTTAAAGGTGATAAAAAGAATTGGGATATTAATATTATCCTTAATAAATATCCAGCAGTTTCTTTGGATAATTCTAAAGCTTATGGACAGCAAGAAGTAGTTATTGAAACATCTGATCATACTAAAGAGTTGGAAGATCTATCTAGCGATCATATAGCTAATTTATTGGAAGCTTATTCAGCCAGAACTAAAGATATTTCTAAGAACAAGAAGATAGAGTATATTTTGATCTTTAAGAACAACGGAGGTATAGCTGGTGCTAGCTTACAACATGCTCATTCTCAGATCTTTGCTACTCAATTTTTACCACCTCATTTATTTGATAAATCACAGCGTCAACAAGCCTACAAACTTAAGCATGGTCACTGTGTATATTGTGATGTAATAGCTAAAGAATCTAAAAGTAGACGATTTGTTTTTAAAGATAAGCATGTAATAGCTTTTACTCCATATGCTTCTATGTTTAATTATGAAGTTTGGATAATGCCATTAAAGCATAGAGATAATATTACGGAACTTAATAAAGATGAAATGAAATCTTTTGCTAAGATTCTCAAACATATTTTAAGGAAAATAGGTAACTTGAACTTACCTTATAATTTCTATTTCCACCAAGTGATTAATGACAATGATCAGCATCTCTATATGAAGATAGTGCCAAGGGGTTCTGTCTGGGCTGGAGTAGAGATAGGTTCTGGATTAATAATTAATCCTATACTACCAGAAGATGCTGCTAAGTTTTATAGAGAAGGCTTGAAATAATAAAAATTATAAAATGTAAAGACCGAGCAATTTGATTACTCGGTCTTTTTTGCTTGCTCTAAAATAGCAAAGCCATTACTGGAGCCAATTAGGTCAGCTCCAAGTTGAAAGAACTCTTTGGCCTGCTTAAGTGTTTTAATACCCCCAGCCACCTTTAGTTTGGTTTTAGTTTCGGCAAGGATCGGCTTGATTATCCTTACCTCATCTGTCGAAACCTTATTGCCGAAGCCAGTGGCTGTTTTTAAAAACTCAATCCCAGCATTACTTATGATTTTAGATACCTGACGGATTTGAGTTTCATCCAGATAAGGAGTCTCAATAATCAGCTTGAGGCCGATGCCATTTCTCTCAGCTGCTTTTTTTAACCTCTTTACCTCGTTTATTACCTTTTTTAACCTTTGGGATCGTACTGGACACAAGTTCAGGCATACATCTATCCAACTAGCCCCGGCAGTAGCGGCAAATTCAATTTCGGTTTCTTTAAAATCTATCGGCAGAGCGCCAAGTGGAAACCCAGCCACCGTACCCACTGCGATTTTATACTCCTTTACGAAAAATACTACTGGCTCAACATACACTGGTGGCACGTAAATCGTGCGTACATTGTATTTGATGGCCTGCTTACAAAAGCTAGCCATCTCTTCCTCTGATACACCGAAGCCTATCAAAGTGTAATCAATGTGCTGTTTCAGGAAATCAATATCATACGGCATAATTACCTCCTCTTATAGTAGCTTATAGTC
>DAOVVF010000026.1 GCA_030632225.1 Candidatus Parcubacteria bacterium | reverse complement strand
GTTAAAGAAAAGAAGGTTGAAGCTAAAGCATATAAAGTATTGCTTAAGCCTGTTATTTCAGAAAAAGCTACAATTGGTGCTTCCTCAAATCAATATACCTTTGAAGTATGTAACTGTACTAATAAGGTAGAAGTTAAGAAAGCTATTGAAGAAATTTACAAAGTTAAGCCAATTAGTGTTAATATAGTTAATCAGATAGGTAAAAGAGTACGTTTTGGTAAAAATACAGGTAGTACTAGGAATATTAAGAAAGCTATTGTTACCCTTAAAAAAGGAGACAGTATTAAATTATATGAAGGAATTTAATAAGATATATGCCGATTAAAGTTTACAAACCAACTACACCAGCTCGTCGTAAGACTAGCGTTCTGGTAAACAAGGAACTGAGTAAGAAACGCCCAGCTAAGTCTTTAATTACTATTAGAAAGAAGCAGGCTGGTCGTAATAATCAAGGCAGAATATCAGTCAGACATCAAGGTGGTGGTGCTAAAAGATATATCAGGATTATAGATTTTAAAAGAGATAAGTTTGATATTCCAGCTAAGGTAGAATCTTTAGAATATGATCCTAATAGAAATGCTAATATAGCCTTGTTACTGTATCCAGACGGAGAACGTAGATATATTCTAGCCCCTGATCAATTAAAAGTTGGTGATAAGATAGTATCTAGTAAAGATAAAAAAATAGCTATCAAGATAGGTAATCGTTTAGCTTTGAAAAGAATTCCAACTGGTACTATAATCTCTAACGTAGAAATGGTACCGGGAAAGGGTGGCCAATTAGCTAGATCAGCTGGTAATGGTTTAAGTTTAATGGCTATCTATGACAAGAAGGCCCAATTAAAAATGCCTAGTGGTGAAATTAGATTAGTATCAGAAGATTGTTTAGCTACTATTGGTGTACCAAGTAATCCAGAATTCAGAAATATAAGAATTGGTAAAGCTGGTCGTAAAAGACATATGGGCATTAGGCCAACTGTCAGAGGTAAAGTTATGAATCCAGTCGATCATCCTCATGGTGGTGGTGAAGGTTCAAACCCTATTGGTATGAAACATCCTAAGACTTACAAAGGTAAACCAGCTTACGGTGTTAAAACCAGAAAGAAAAATAGTCCTACTAATAAGTTTATTCTTAAACGTAGGAAGACTAAGAAATCAAGTAAATAATTATGTCAAGAAGTTTAAAAAAAGGTCCATATACTGATCCTAAGTTACTTAAGAAATTAAGTAATCTTAAGCCAGAAGATGCCAAGGTAATTAAAACTTGGTCTAGAGCCTCAGTAATTACTCCTGAAATGGTTGGCTTTACTTTTGGTGTCCATAATGGTAAGGATCATATTTCAGTTCATGTTGTAGAAAATATGGTTGGTCATCGTTTGGGTGAATTTTCACTAACCCGTAAGTTTATATCTCATGGCGGTAAAATGGCTAAAACACAAGCTAAAGGAGCTAAATAATTATGATAGAAGTCAAAGCAAAATTAAAGAATGTTAGAATATCACCTAAGAAAGCTCAATTAGTAGCTGATGCTATTAGAGGTTTAGACGTGGTAAATGCTTTGGATAAACTTCAGGTTATATTTAAGAGATCTGCTCCAGTTATTGATAAATTACTTCGTTCAGCTGTAGCTAATGCTAAAGATAGATATGAAGTAGCTGAAACAGATTTAGTAGTTAAAAGTATTATGGTTAGCAAAGGAATTGATTTAAAAAGATGGAAGCCAGCTGCTTTTGGCAGAGCTCATCCTTTTAAAAAGCATTCCAGCCATATAGATATAGTTTTAGGAGCTAAAGAAGGAGTTAAGATTAAAGCTAAAGAAAAAAAAGCTGCTCCAATAGAAACAGTAGATTTAACTAAAGCTGATAAAAAACCAGGTGCTGCTCCAGAAGATAAGAAAATGGCTACAGATAGTAAAATAAAAGATACTGGTAAACAAGTTAAAGCCCCTAAAAAAGGCGGTATAGGTATTAAAAAAGGTTAATTATATGGGAAAGAAAGTAAATCCAAGAATATTTAGAATGGGCATGAGTGAGAAATGGAGATCTCGCTGGTTTGCTGATCATGATTTTGCTGAATTGTTAAAACAAGATATTATTATTAGAAAATACCTTAAGAATAAATTAAATGATGCTAGTATTGATAGGATTGACATAGAAAGAAGTAGAGGAGAATTAACCATTAATATTTCTGCGGCTAAACCAGGCTTCATTATTGGTAGAGGTGGTTCTGGTATTGAAGACTTAAAGAAAGTTATTCAAAAAGAATATTTAACTAAAGATATTAAATTAAATTTGAATATTACAGAAGTTTCTGTACCTAATCTTTCAGCTTCCGTCATTGTTGAAGCTATTAGAGCAGATATTGAAAAAAGAATCCCTTATCGTCGTGTAATGAAACAGAATATTGATAAGGTAATGAAAGCTAGTGCCAAAGGAGTTAAGATTATGGTTAATGGTAGATTAAATGGTGTAGAAATTGCTCGTTCAGAAAAATTAGTACAAGGTAAAGTCCCTTTACAAACCTTAAGAGCAGATATTGATTACAGTCGTGGTGTAGCTAATACTATTTATGGAGTAATTGGTATTAAAGTTTGGATTTACAAAGGTGAGTATTTTGAAAAGAAAAAGAAAGAAAATAATAATGGAAAGGCTCCAGTTAAAACAGCTAAGTTATTTGGTAAAGATAAAGTAGATTTTAAGCCAATTAAAAAGAATAAAACTGTTAAGAAATAATTATGTTAGCCCCCAAGAAAGAAAAACATAGAAAATGGCATAGAGGTGATAAGATAAAAGGCAAAGCTACTCGTATGACTAAAGTTAGCTTTGGTGATTATGGTTTGAAAACCTTGGAAGCTGGCTGGATTACTGCTCGTCAGATTGAATCTGCTCGTCGTGCTATCGTCGGTCATATTCAAAGATCTGGTGAAGTATTTATTCGTATTTTTCCTGATAAGCCAATTACTGCCAAAGGCAATGAAATGCCCATGGGTAAAGGTAAGGGTGCTGTAGACCATCATGTTGCTGTGGTTAAGCCAGGTACTGTCTTGTTTGAAATGAGAGGTGCTGATGAAGCTACCTGTAAGAGAGCTATGCAGTTAGCAGGCTACAAACTACCAGTTAAGACTAAATTTGTTACTAAAGAATTAGTATGAAGATAAAAGAAATCAACAAATTAGATACACAGCAATTACATGAAAAGCTAGAAGATTTAAGAAATAAATCTAGAGAGTTAAGATTTAGTATTGCTAATAATCAGCTAAAGGATGTTAGAGAGTTAAGAGAAGTTAAGAAAGAGATTGCTAAAATACTAACAATTGTTAATCAAAGAAGATTAGCTAAAGAGAGTAAATAATATGTCAAAAGAAATAAGTAAAAGAAAAGTAGAAGGAGAAGTAGTCAGTGATAAGATGGATAAGACTGTAGTAGTTAAGGTTACCCGTATAAAGACCCATTCTAAATACAAGAAACAGTATAAATCAAGTAAAAGATACAAGGCTCATGATCAGAAGAATGAGTACAAAGAAGGGGATTTAGTAGTTATCCAAGAATGTAGACCATTATCTGCTGATAAAAGATGGAGAGTAATTAAGAAAATAAAGTAATATGATACAAGAAAGGTCCATGTTAAAAGTTGCCGATAATTCTGGTGCAAAATTAGTACAATGCATCAGGGTTTTAGGTGGTTACAAAAAAAGATATGCTCGTATTGGAGATTTAATTACTATTACTGTTAAATCAGCTCAACCACATGCTCAGGTAAAGAAAGGGCAAGTTTTACATGCTGTTATTGTCAGACAAAGAAAAGAAACCAGAAGAGCTAATGGCACCTATATTCGTTTTGATGAAAATGCTGTAGTTATTGTTGACAGGAAGACTAAGGAATTAAAAGGTACACGTATTTTTGGACCAGTAGCTCGAGAATTAAGAGTTAGAGGATATAATAAGATAGTTTCATTAGCACCGGAGGTATTATAATATGAGAACAAAGATTAAAGTAAATGATAAAGTAACAGTTCTTACCGGTAAAGATAAAGGTAAGAGCGGTAAAGTAATTCAGGTTTTACCAGGCATGAGTAAGATTGTTATTGATGGTATTAATATAATGTATAAGCATTTAAAGCCTCAAAAGAAAGGTGAGAAAGGTCAAAGAGTACAGTTTAATGGACCAGTTAGTATTAGTAATATTATGTTAATTTGTCCTAAATGTAATAAAGCAGCTCGTTTAGGTGTTAAAACATCAGAGGAAAGCAAACAAAAAGCTAGATTCTGTAAAAAATGTAAGGAGGCAATAGATTAATATGAGTAAGTTATTAGAAAAATATAATAAAGAATTGAGAGCTAAGTTAAGTAAAGAATTAGGCTTAGATAACATAATGGCTGTTCCTAAAGTGGCCAAAGTAACTATTAATATTGGTTTAGGCAAAGCTGTAGCTGAAAAACAATGGATTGCCACAGCTAAGTCTATTCTAGAAAGAATTTCAGGACAAAAGCCTTTAGAAACTAAAGCTAGAAAATCTATTTCTAACTTTAAGATTAGAGAGGGCATGGTAATTGGTACTAAAGTTACTTTACGAGGCAAAAGAATGTATGACTTTTTAGATAAGTTAATTAATTCTACTATTCCTAGATTTAGAGATTTCTTTGGTCTAGATCCTAAGAAAGGTTTTGATGGACATGGTAACTATACTTTAGGCTTTAAGGAACATATTGTTTTTCCAGAAATAGGTATGGATGATGTAGAAAAAGTACATGGACTAGAAGTAAGTATAAATACTTCAGCTAAGAATGATAAAGAAGCTTTAGCATTACTTACTACTCTAGGTTTTCCTTTTAAAAAAGATAAGAAATAAATATGGCAATTAAATCACAAATAGCTAAATCAAATAAGCCACCAAAGTATTCTACCAGGATAGTTACTAGATGCTGGCGTTGTGGTAAACAACGTTCCTATATGAGAAAGTTCAAACTGTGCCGTATTTGCTTCAGAGAATTGGCTGATAAAGGAGAAATTCCTGGTATTACTAAATCAAGTTGGTAAATAATTAAAAATATGACAGATCCAATAGCAGACATGTTAACAAGAATTCGTAACGCTATGGCTGTAAAAAAGTCAGAGGTTGTTTTACCATTCTCTAAGATTAAATATAATGTGGCTAAAGTTTTAGAAACAGAAGGATATATTTCTAGAGTAGAAAAGCTTAAGAATGGTAAATTTGATGAACTTAAGCTAAACTTAAAATATGTTGGTTCTAGACCTGCTATTCGTCATATCAAGCGTATTTCTAGACCAGGACAGAGAATTTATGTAGCTGGTAATGAAATGCCTAAGATATTGAATGGCTATGGAGCTGCTATTATCTCTACTTCCAAAGGTGTTATGACAGGCAAACGAGCTCGTAAGGAGAATATTGGTGGAGAATTTATGTGTGAAATTTGGTAATAAATATATGTCAAGAATAGGAAAAAAACCAATTGAAATACCAAGTGGCGTTGAAGTAAAAATTAACGGCCAGATTGTTAATATTAAAGGTTCTAAAGGTAGTTTAGAAGTAACTATACCTAAGGGTGTTAGTGTTGAACAAAAAGATAAAGAACTAGTCTTTAGTATTAAAGATCAGGTTGATAATAATTTATGGGGTCTAAGTAGAACCTTAGTTAATAATGCTATTTTAGGAGTAACTGAAGGTTTTAGTAAGGAATTAGAAATTAACGGAGTTGGTTTTAAAGTAGTTTTACAGGGTAAGAAATTAGTTTTGAATGTAGGATTTTCTCATCCAGTAGAATATAATCTACCAGAAGGTATTAATGCTGAAATTGAAAAAAATCAGATTAAGATATCAGGTATTGATAAGCAATCAGTTGGTCAAACAGCTGCTGAGATTAGAGCTATAAAGAAACCGGAACCATATAAAGGTAAGGGTATTAAATATGCTGATGAAGTAATTAGACGTAAAGCAGGTAAAGTTGTTAAAGCTGCTTAATATAATTATATGAAGAATTTAAATAAGATAAAAAGAGAACATACTGAACGTAGAAAGAGAAGAACTAGAGCTAAGATAGTTGGTACTGCTAAACAACCAAGATTATCTGTCTTTAGAAGTTTGTCAGCTATTTATGCTCAAGCTATTGATGATGTTAAAAGTAAAACTTTAGTAGCTGTTTCAATTAAAGAACTTAAAGCTAAGAAGGGTACTAAGATAGAAATAGCTGGTTTGATTGGTGAATTAATGGGTAAGAAATTAAAAGCCAAAAAGATTTCTAGTGTTATATTTGATAAAGGTGCATATAAATATCACGGCAGAGTTAAAGCTTTAGCCGAAGGTATTAGAAAAGCAGGTATAAAATTTTAATTATGGAAAATAAAGACATAAAAAATAGACCTAAGAAGCATATTCCAGGCAGACCAAGACGTCCTCGTAAGCCATTCAAGAGAACAGAAAAGCCACCTGAAGAATTTGAACAAAAGATAGTAGATCTAGCTAGAGTTACTAGAGTTATGGCTGGTGGTAAAAGAATGAAGTTTAGAGCTTGTATGGTTATTGGTGATAAAAAAGGTAGAGTAGGTATTGGTATTGCTAAAGGTGCAGATGTAGCTCTGGCTATTTCTAAATCTGTAGGTAAAGCTAAGAAAAAGCTTTTAGAAGTTCCAATTATAGATGGTACTGTACCACATGAAGTTAATATCAAGCTTGGTGCAGCTAAAATAATGATTAAGCCAGCTAAGAAAGGTAGTGGTATTAAAGCTGGTGGTGTTGTTCGTATCATCTTAGAATTAGCCGGCATTAAAGATGTAGTAGCTAAGATATTAGGTACTAATAATAAAGTTAACAATGCTAAGGCTGCTGTGGCTGCTTTAAACCAGTTTGTTCCGCAAGCTGTTAATAGAGCTAAACAGAATAAGAAAGATATTGTAGTT
>DAOVVF010000066.1 GCA_030632225.1 Candidatus Parcubacteria bacterium | reverse complement strand
CAAAGTGACTAATACTTGTAGAAACATTATTTTATAAACTTAGAAACTAATAAATCTTTTACTATTTTTAAACCTCCGCCTAAACCTTGACCAAATTCATGATAAATAACAGTAGTCGGTACTTCTTTTACTTTGAACTTAGCATTAATAACTTTAGCTGATATTTCACTACAATGTGCTTTGCCATCCTGCTCTATAGTAATCTGTTCAGCTGCTCTACGAGTTAAAGCTCTAAAACCATTCTGAGGATCAGTAAATTTAATACCTAAGAGTAATCTATTAACTAATCTAGCTAAAGGAAAGATAATATATTTTTTAAACCAAGGTATCTTTGATTTCTTATTTAAAAAACGTGAACCAAGCACTACTTCATAGTTGTCATTAATAATTGGTTCTATTAAATCTTTAATTTCAGAGACTAGAAACTGTCCATCTGCATCAAAGTGAACAACAATATCAGCATTATGTTTTAAAGCATATTGATTGCCTGTTTCTAAAGCAGCTCCCTGATCTCTATTAACTCTATGTTCTAATAGTTTAACAGAATATCTTTGGACTACTTCTACTGTATTATCAGTAGAAGCATCATCAATAACTACTACTTTATATGGCAAAGAACTTAGACTTTCTAATACTTGTCCAATTCTTTTAGATTCATTGTAAGCTGGTATTATTACAAAGATATTCATTTCTTAAAATACTCAAAAGTTAATTCTAAACCTTTCTTTAAGTCATATTTAGCTTGCCACTTTAATTCTTGCTTAGCTTTAGTATTATCTAAAACACTTCTGATAACTTCTCCAACAATAGCGTCCTGATGTTTGACTTCTACTTCTTTGTTAACTACTTGCTTCATTTGGTCAATTAAATCTAACAAAGAAGTTTCTTTAGCTGTACCAATATTATATATCTCCTGTTTAGCATCTATAGCTTGTAAGCAAGCTCGCACTACATCATCTACATATATAAAATCTCTGGTTTGTCTACCATCTCCATTAACTAACAAAGTTTTGTTATCAATTATATTATTCAAGAAGATAGAAATAACTCCAGCTTCTCCATGAGGATCTTGTCTTGGTCCGTAAACATTAGCTGGCCTTAAGACTGTCCATTTTAATTTATCTTCAGCTAATATCTTTAAATATTTCTCAAATGTTAGTTTATTAAGAATATATGGTGACAAAGGAATTTCTTCACCTGTTTCTTTAGTTGGTAAATCATCTGTATCTCCGTATATACCTCCAGTAGATATAAAGATAAATTTAGTGACACTATTATCTAAACAAGCTTGTAGTAAATTCAAAGCACCTATTATATTTATTTCCGTATCTAACAAAGGATTTTCTAAAGAAATTCTAACATTTTTTTGCGCAGCTAAATGATAGACTACATCTGGTTTAAATTTACTAACTATTTTTTTTAATTTAGCATCTCTGATATCTAATTTAACAAACTCTGCCTGTTTGTTAACAAACTCCTGTTTACCAGTACTAAGATCATCAACTACTAACACTTGATGATCATTAACTAAACTGTCTACTAAATGGGAGCCAATAAAACCAGCTCCTCCACTTACTAATATTTTCATAATTATTCTTCTTTTCTATTAACTTCTGGTTTATGCAAGAAAGCAGTAGCTTTGTAGTAATCTATAGCTTGCTTTAAACCATCTTCTAAAGATACTAGGGGAAACCAATCTAATTCTTCTTTAGCTTTACTAATATCAGGTAAAGCTGGCTGTGTAGTATATTTGTAACCTGTAGTATAGCCTATTTGAGATTCAGATTGAGTTAAAGCAATGATCTTCTCTGCTACTTCAGTTAAAGTATATGCATTCTCTGAACCTAAATTAAGTGATTCACTAATATCTGATTTCATTAAAGCAACCATACCTTCCACAATATCTTTAACATAGCATAAGCTAGCTATTGATTTCTGATCACCAGCTATCTCAATCTTTTTATTATCAGCAGCTGCTCTGATAAAATCTGGAATTTGTCTACCACTATGCTGTAACATTCTTGGTCCATAAGTACCAAATAGTCTAGCTATTCTAGTTTGCATTTGATGAGTATCACGATAAGTCATTACTAAAGTTTCAGCAAAACGTTTACCTTCGTTGTAACAAGCTCTAGGACCTAGAAAATCTAAAAGACCGTAATAGTCTTCCTTAACTCTTTCATCACCTTTAGGAGGCTTACCGTAAACTGCTGAACTAGAAGTTAGTAAATAACGAGCTTTAAATTTTCTAGCTAGCTCTAAAGATTTAATAACTCCTACTGAATTAGCTATAGCTGTTTTAATAGGAAACTTAGTATAGTCACTAGGAGAAGTTGGACAAGCTAGATTATATATTTCCTGAAAACCTTGTACGTCAACTTTAAATTTTCTTAAATCAGGCAATTCTCCATAATCTATATCTTCACTAATATCATGTCTAATAAAAACAAAGTTAGGATATTCTAACAAAGATCTTATATTTTCTACATCACTAGAAACAAAATTATCAACACAAATAACATTATCTCCTTTAGCTACTAATACTTCACATAAATGTGAACCAATAAAGCCAGCACCACCTAGTACCAAGACATTTTTGTTTTCAAAATATACTTTTGTTGTCATATGTTTATTTTTAATTATATTTACCTATTAAATTATTAAATCGTATTTTAAATAAGTCTAATAGAACTTTAAGGTATGAATACCATTTAACTGTAGTATCTGGATGATTATACCAAGTAATACCTACTTCTTTTACCTTTAAATTATACTTTCTGGCTAGAAAAATCAACTCAAGATCAAAGCCAAAATCTTCAATAGTTATTTTATCAAAAATACCTTTTAATTCCTTAGTAAATAGCTTAAAACCACATTGGGTATCATAGATACCAGGAGTAGCTAAAACTTGACTAAGAGATCTACCAGCTTTACCAATTAATTCCTTAATTTTAGGCTGACTAATCTTAACATCACTATCTTTTAAGCCACGTGAACCAATTACTAAAGAATAGTCATCAATATACTTCCGTAATTTAGGTAATTCACTAATATCAGTAGAATTATCTGCATCCATAAATAGTATTAAATCTCCTTGAGCTACTTTAACACCTTTAGCTACTGTATACCCTTTACCATGATTAATTACGTTATTTAAAGCCTTAATTCCTTCTATCTTATTTATTATATTTAAAGTACTATCTGTTGATTTGTCATCAACTACTATTATTTCATAGCTATCAAAATTATTCTTTAAAAAACTTTTTACTTTGTTTAAAGTATTAACAATTACCTCCTGTTCATTAAAAGCCGGAATAATAATACTAATCTGCATATTACTTAACTAAAACTCCAAAATTATATCCATTCTTATCTTGTGGATGACGTAAATAGAAACTACTCTTTTTTAAACCATTAGCATCATAAATATTTAACAAAGAAGTATCTCCACTATTAGGTAAGGTTAATATTTCTGGTAAACCATCTCCTGAAATATCCCCAGCTACTACTTTAATACCAGAACTTAGATATTGACTATATGGTAGAAATTCACTTTTAACTCTACCTTTCATACTCATTACTTTTAATTCAGGAGCCCCTCTATTTGGTACTGTTATAATCTCTGGCCAATCATCATTATTAACATCTCCCACAGCTAATTTAACACCTTGAGTCATACTAGAACTATATGGTAAAAATCTACTTTTCATTCTATGCTCAAAGTCAAATACTTTTATTTCTGGACTATGATTACTATATGGAGCAGTTACTATTTCATCTTGTCCATCGTTATTAACATCACCAATAGCTATATTAACTCCGCCGTGAAAATGAGAATCATAGGCAAAGAATTCTGATAGAACTTGCCCCTGCAAATTAAATACTCTGATATGTGGTCCACCACCTGCCATAGGTGCTGTAATTATTTCTAAATTACCATCATTGTTTAGATCTCCGACAGCTATATTAACTCCGCCAGTAAATCTAGCACTGTAGGCAAAGAACTCTGATACTAAGCTACCGCCTTTAGAAAACACTCTGATATGTGGTCCACCACCTGCCATAGGTGCTGTAATTATTTCATCTTGTCCATCGTTATTAACATCACCAATAGCTATATTAACTCCTCCTTTAAACTTATCAGCATAAGCTAAGAAAAACCTTTCT
>DAOVVF010000020.1 GCA_030632225.1 Candidatus Parcubacteria bacterium | reverse complement strand
ACATGCTTAAGATTCTCTGCTAATTTAAATTCTCTATTCTCCTGTTCCACTAAGTCTATAGCGGCACCAGCTAAATCAGGATTAGCTGGTAGAATATGTAAATTAGGTTTGTAAGATTTAATAGCTTCTGTAATCTTAGTATTCTCATCAACTAGCACTTCATAAATACCCTTATTTAAATTCTTGTAATCAATACCTAAACCACTGGAAGCATTACCCTGAGGATCAATGTCCACTATTAATACTTTCTTACCATAACTAGCTAGCCAAGAGGCTAGATTAATAGTTGTAGTAGTCTTACCGACTCCTCCTTTTTGATTTACGATAGCAATAATTCTAGCCATATAAATAAAAAACTACTCTAATTATACAAGATATTAGAGTAATTAACAACTTAACTACTCTGGTTTAGTGTAATAGAAACGACCAATTACCCAGCCTAGAAAATAACCTGCTACAGCAGAAGCAATTAATAATTCTTTAGGCCAGGTTCCTAAATAGAAATAGCAATATAGTCCAGCAGCAGCTAAACCAAAAGTTATACCTTTTAAACGATAGGATAAGGTCCACATAGTAACACCCGCATCCTCTTTTTGAGGTTGCTGACCAGGCGTTTGTTTACTTGGTGCTATATATTGTTCTTTCATATTAATTTAATAATCCCTGCCATTCAGCAACATGCTCTTTAAATCTATCCATATTCTCTGGTAGCACTGATTTGTCAGAAGGCAATTCAACAGTCAAAGGATTAATCTTAGTACCAAATTTTACCATTTCAAAATGTAAATGAGGACCAGTAGATAACCCCGTAGAACCAACTGCACCTATATATTCTCCTTGCTCTACTCTTTGACCATAACTAACATAAATTTTAGACATATGAGCATAATTAGTGGTGAATGTTTCATTATGTCTAATACTGACAAAATTACCATAAGATCCATTCCAGCCAGCATGAACCACCTGGCCAGTACCAACTGATCTAATAGGAGAACCAGATGCAGCTGCATAATCTACAGCCCTATGCCCAGTACTAATATTAAAAGCAGAAATATATCTTCTACCAGTAGTAAAACCAGAAGTAATATATTTATATGATACTGGATTTTTTAAGAAAATCTTTTGAACAGAAGCTCCATCAGGATGAAAATATCCCTCTGTTAGATACCCTTCTTCATCTAAACCTTCGTCAAAGTAATAACCTTCAACTAATTTACCATCATTAACAAACTTAGCAGCTATAATTCTACCAGGCATAACATACTCTCCATTCTCTCCATTACGATATCTTTCTTCAAAAATAAATTTGTAAGTATCGCCTACTCTGATGCCCATACCAAAATCTATTGTCCAGGCAAATATCTCTGCTAAATCAATTATAGCTCTAATATCTATATCCTGCTCAACAGCAGATTCATACAAAGATGATTCTATACTACCTTCTACTGTTTTTAATTTTAACTCATATTCAATAGTTATTCGTTCTGCCAACCAATTACCTTCAGCATCTTGCTGAATATATAGTTCTTCTTCTGTATCAATTGGATAGATTAATTGTTTAAAGATGTCTGTATCTTTGTCAAAAACAAACTTAATATCTTTACCAGCTTTAACCTTAGATAAATTATAAACTTCTTCTGAAGCATTAAATAATGATTGCATTAATGTGTGATCTAAACCAGCTTGCTCAGAAATTATAGAAAAGGTCATATTAGGCTCAATATTAATAACTACTTCTCTATCTAAAACCTCTGCTATTACAGCATGCTCCTGACTGTCTGATTCGTTAAAAAAAACAAAATAGCCAGTCAAACTGACTCCTATTAATATAATTAGGCTTAAAATAAGATACTTTTTCATAGTATATACATTTTAAATAAAATGGCAAAATTAAGCAACTCTGGTATAATACTAATATGGAAGTTAAATTCAGGAACACAATCTATATGTTAGCCTTAGTATGCGTATTTGTTATATCCTTCTTTTTGATTAAATTAAACTCAGACGTTCAATCAAGCTATTCTCCTTATAGATCAATAATTGAGAGCCTAGTAGATGATGAAGCTAGTGCAGAAACTATTGCTACCCATGTTGAAAAACCAAAATTTGTTAAAGCTATATATCTAACTGCTTATTCAGCTGGTAGTGATAAGTACCGTGCTAATATTATAGCTGCTATGAAAAACAGTAGAATTAATTCTGTAGTTATAGATATCAAAGACTATTCTGGACATATACTATATAACAGCAATTTAAAAAATCTAAAAGAGATAGATACTATTAGACATCATATGCCTGATGTTAGAAAAGTGCTAGATGATTTTCATCAAGCTGGTATCTATGTTATAGCTAGACAAACTGTTTTTCAAGATCCTGCTTTAGCTAGAGCTAAACCTGAACTAGCTTTCAAAACAAAGAATGGTAATACTTGGTACGATAACAAAGGTTTAGCTTGGATAGACCCCGCTAAGAAAGAAGTTTGGAAATATAATCTAGACATTGCTAAAGAAGCTACTAAACTAGGTTTTGATGAAATTAATTTTGATTACATGAGATATCCTAGTGATGGTAATATGGGTAACTTAGCTTACAATATTCCTGAAGGTAAAACTAAAGTACAAGTACTAGGAGAATTTTTTGCTTATTTATCTGATAATCTTTCTGACTTAACTGTTATATCTATAGATACATTTGGTTTAGTACTAGACAATACAGTTAGTGGTTATGATTTAAATATCGGACAGCTATTAACAGATATAGCTAATTATTTTGATTATGTCTGCCCAATGATGTATCCTTCTCACTATCCTTTAAATTACTTAGGTTTTAGTAATTCAGCTGAACATCCTGGCGCTGTTATAGCTTACGGACTAGACATTAGTAATGAAGCAATGCAAGGTAAGAGAGCTCAGTTAAGACCTTGGTTACAAGCTTTTAATCTAAGGGCTATCTATACTGAAGATTTAATCAATCAACAAACCACAGCTACAGAAAATGCTACTTCTACTGAAGGTTGGTTACTCTGGAATGCTAGGAATTACTATCCTGATCATATATTTTAATTTGACATATATTGTTATCTATATTAATCTATTGAGTTATATATAAACTTGTACACTAACAAAGGAGGTTTGTTTTGACAGAACAAACAGTGGAAGAAGTAAAGTATATAGGCTTAACTATTGCTCGTTATGAAGGCGATATAAAAATGAGAAAATGGGTACCATATCTTATGGCAACCAGAGAATCTTTAACGCTTCGGCTTTTTACTGAACTTAGTAAAAAAAGTGGTAAGCCGATAGAAGAAGATACCATCCCCATTCCTGTAATCATTCAACTAATCGAAATTGTTGAGAATGAAGAAGCAATACGAATTCATTTCCAAACAGACAAGAGATGCGCTTTGCCACCTCATGTTATACACGGCGAATACAATGCTGTCTTTGACTTCCAGGGCATTTCGCATGGAGAGCCAAACTTCATGTTGGATCCCAATCGTCCTCGCTAACAACAAAACACCCGGTAATCTAACTGGGTGTTTTATTTTATCTCTATGCCTACTGGCGCATGATCAGAGCCTTTTATTTTGTCTAGTATAAATGCCTTAGTAACTTTCTTAAATAACTTATTAGACACACAAAAGTAATCTATTCTCCAGCCTACATTCCTTTGTCTAGCTCCAGCTCTAAAACTCCACCAAGAATATTGTATCTTTTTAGGATGTAATTCTCTAAAAGTATCTTTAAAGCCTTTCTTTAGAAACTTAGTCATCCAATTTCTTTCTTCATCAGTAAAACCAGGATTACCTATATTCTCTTTTGGTCTGGCCAAATCTATTTCCTGATGAGCTACATTAAAATCTCCAGTCACTATCAATGGTTTTTTCTTTTCCAAAATCTTTAAATATTTTAATAGTTTATCTGCAAACTTTATCTTAAAATCTAACCTGCTTAATTCACGATTAGCATTAGGAAAGTAAATATTAGCTAAATAGTATTTATCCAATTCTATTACCTGAATACGCCCTTCATTATCCCAAGCTAATCTATCTAAATACTTAGCTTTGATATTATCTTTCACTAATATAACTGTACCACTGTAACCCGGCCTCTCAGCTGAATTCCAGAACTCCTGATAACCAGAAAAATCAAACTTTTCATTATGTCTAGCTTGTTCAGCTATCTTAATCTCCTGACAACATAAAATAGCAGGCTTATCTTTCTTCAAGAAATTTAAAAAACCTTTCCTAATAACGGCTCTAATACCGTTAACGTTCCATGATAGTATTTTCATTCTCTATCTAATAATATTGTTTGAGTTGGATAAGCAAATTCTATATCCTCTTTAGCAAATTTTCTGTAGATAGCTAAATTAATAGTTTGTCTAGTTTTTAAATAATCAACATAGTCAGCAGAATCAACAAAGTAAACTATATCAAAATTAATACTAAAGTCTCCATATTCTACAAAATAGCAACGATCATAGGTAGCTAACTTTACTTTATCAATAATCTCCTTAATCATTTTAGGAATAACCTGTAAATCTTTAGCCGGAGTATCATAGGTTACACCAATACTGAAAGAAATTCTTCTGTCTTTCATTCTCTTGTAATTATGTACTCTAGCACTAGTAAGTTCCTGATTAGAAATAATTAATTGATTTCCTTCTATACTCTTTAATCTTGTAGTTTTCAAGCCTATCTTTTCAACAGTTCCCTTATCTTTACCAACTACTATGAAATCGCCTACTTGAAAAGGCTTATCCATATAGATAGAGAAGGAAGAGAACATATCGCCTAGTACATTCTGCAAAGCCAAAGCTATAGCTATACCACCAATACCTAATCCAGCTATCAAAGAAGTAACATCTACACCAAAATTAGCTAATAGTAAGGTAATACCAATTAACCAAAGTACTACTCTGACAATTAACTGTAAAGTTCTGACCATTGAAGCAGTGTGTTCTTTACTTGCTTCATCACCCTGGTTTTTATATAACTGTTTAGTAATTAAATAATCAAGTAATCTTTCTAAGGCTCTAACTATTTCATAGATTAAGGCTACAAAAAATAGTATGAAAAAAGCTTTGGTAATTAAATCATGTAAAGTTAATACTTTAATAGCAAAGTAAACAGAGATAAAAAAATAGAAAGGTGGTTTTATCTTCTTAAATACTTCTATTAAAGTATCATCAAAATCTGTTTTAGTTCTTTTAGCTAGTTGGTTTAAACGAGCTAAAATAATCATTTGAAATATCTTGAGGACTATTATTAAAGCAACAAAAATAGCTATAGCTAGAAAATAGTCATAACCTGTATTGCCTGCCCAAGAAACTGTTTTTAATTGTTCGAGGAATCCCATATTATTATATTATTAATTACTACTATAATAGCAAAAAGAAGGTTACAAAGCAATTCTAAACTCTGTATATTCTTTTAAATCATCTTCTAAAGTATATACATTTTCTATACTAGCACTAGCTGGTCCTTGCTTACATTGTTCTACAAAATTATTTAAAATATCTTCTTCAGCCTCTACTTCAATATACAAAGTACCATCTGGCTGATTTTTAGAATAGCCAAATACTTTTAAATTATCAGCTGTGGTTTTAATAAAGTAGCGAAAACCGACTCCTTGTACTGCTCCATGTATAGTTATATTTAAATGCTTTTTCATAATTCTATTTTAACATAGATAGAATAAATAGAAAAAGGACTGAAATAATTATTCCAGTCCTTTTATTATACTCTAGGAGCCTCTCCTGTGATCTACGTCCAAAAAGTGATCGTAACCACAATTACAAATTCCACCCTCATCAGCGTACCCGCCACATCTGTTACAACGATTACCGAAAAGCTGGGGTTTCTTTGCCTGCTTTTCTTTTTCTATACGTTCTGCTGTTTTAGCAGATTCTTCTATCAGCTTATCAACTGCTTCTTTGGCTTTTTTCTTTGCTTCGTCTTCTTCCTTACTCATTATCCACCTCTTTTGGCGAGAGTTTTAAAAAACAATTTACCCTTGCTTTATATCATTTAAGTATCTCTCTGTCAACAAATTATTGCCTAAACTATATTTTTAATATACAATCAAGGTAGTTCTTTAATAAGGAGGTAAATAATGAAAAAAACAGATGAGGAACTGAAAAAACTTCTAAGTAAAAAGAGGGGAGACGATTTAAAATCAACATGTGGCGTAGCAGTTGAAGAAAGTGATTGTTGTGGAGCCCCCACTGAATATACCGATGGTGGAGTAGCAGTCAAAATCTGCTCCAAATGCAAAAAAGAAGTCCACCCTAAGCTTATAAACTAACAAAAGGGAAGTTAAACACTTCCCTTTTTCTTTATATAATATTGACATAATCTAATAATCATTGTACAATCATGCTTGTTTATTAGCCGAAGTGGCGGAATTGGTAGACGCGCTGGATTCAAAATCCAGTGAGAGCAATCTCGTGTGGGTTCAAGTCCCACCTTCGGTACCACAAGGGCCCATAGTTCAGTTGGCTAGAACGCTTCCATGGCATGGAAGAGGTCAGGAGTTCGAGTCTCCTTGGGTCCACCAGCTTGTCAAAAAGATAATTTTCCATTATACTTTTGACACTTATATATTTCAACGCGGGGTAGAGCAGTTGGCAGCTCGCCAGGCCCATAACCTGGAGGTCGCCGGTTCGAGTCCGGCCCCCGCTACCAAGCAATTTTTATTTTAATTATATAGCTAGGGCAGGGTAGCTCAGTTTGGTTAGAGCGTAGGACTCATAAGCCTGAGGTCGCGGGTTCGATCCCCGCCCCTGCTACCATCCGGGATAGCTCAGTGGTAGAGCAATTGACTGTTAATCAATTGGCCGTGGGTTCGAATCCCTCTCCCGGAGCCAAACTTTTTAGAGCTAAGTTTAGCTCTATTTTTGATTGACCTTCATGGGACTTCGAACTTATGATATAATTATTTTATGAAGAATCCAATAAAAAACAATCTAATAATAGAACTACATGTTCCCGACTTAGACCTTGTGAAAGATTTTTATTCAAAACTTGGCTTCAAGGTAACAATGGATGATAAAATAAATGAGAACGAATTAGGGTATGTAACTATGACAAGAGAGGATGAAATGGGTAGTACCATGCTTAATTTTTATGGTGGTGACGAACGGGTATATGACCAGTCTTATTTTAAACAATTCCCAAAAGATACTAAGCGAGCATATGCTTCTGAAGTAACAATTGTAGTAAAGGATATTGAAGCTATGTATAAACTAGCAATGGATAATCTTAAAAACCATGTAGTAAAACCACTTCGTAGCAATGAGGATCATGGGCATAAATGGAAGGATTTTAGAATGGAAGACCCATTTGGTTTTTATCTTCGTTTCACAGAAGTATTAGACTGGGGACAACGATAGTTTTATGTTTATGTTTTCAACAAAATAAGTTCGAAGAGCAGAAGCAAAGGGGAGCCAAGCTTTTTTGAAGAATCATTCCCTAGGGAATGATTTTTTGGTAAATAAAAAATCGCTCCTGTGCAAGTTGATAATTTTTACGTGGAGGTTTTGAATCTTTATTTTTATCATAATATCTGCTAACCTTAACTTGTAGAATTTTTATACTAATATGAATAAAAATACATCATTTGAAAATACTATTGTATTTAAAATGAGTGTTAATAATATTT